>NZ_JBWKQD010000001.1:1927465-2010388 GCF_059418585.1 Rhodoferax sp. GW821-FHT07G04 | reverse complement strand
CAAAACCGCGCCATCTACGTGGCCGATGGCACCTTGGCGCCCATCGCGATGCGCTATGACGCCGTGGGCAACCTGATCGAGCGCACGGTTTACGCAAAGCGATTGGGCACATCGAGTGTCACCGGCTTGCCCGCCATTGTGGACGGCATGACGCCCGCGCAGATCGACCAGCACTTGCTCGCGATCGCTGACGCTACGAACGACCTGCGTACCACCTACATCTATGACGCGGCCAACCGCGTCAGCAAGAGCGCCAACAGCGCCGGTCAGGCCTTCCAGTACCTGCGCGATGCCAATGGCAATGTGCTGCAGACCACCCAGTTTGCCAACGGACAGGGCATCTACCAGCTCAGCAGCAACGACCGCGTTACCCGCGCCGTCTACGATGCCGCCAACCGCGCAACCCGCACGGTGGATGCCACCGGAGCGGTTACCGATCTGGCCTATGACAAGATGGGCAATGTGCTGCGCACCACGCAGTACGCCAATGTTCTGTCGGGCTACGCGAGTGCGCAGGGTGGACCGAACCTGGTGGCACTGTCTGCGCCTCTGTTTGACTCCGCGCATGACCGCGTCACGCGCCATGCCTATGACCGCGCCGGCCGTGAGGCGGTGGTGGTCAATGCCGAGGGCGAGGTCACGCAGTATGCGCGCAATGCGCTGGGCCTGGTGACCGACCTGACCCGCTATGCCAGTAAAGCCAGTGCACAAGCGCTGGTCGCCCTGGACGCAGGAACCCCGGTTACCGCCGGCGACATTGCCTCGTACATGGGCACCAATGCCCAAGACCGCGTCACCCGCCAACGCTACGACGCTGCCGGCCAGCTGGAGTTTGTGGTCGACGCCGAAGGGTATGTCACCCGCTACCGCCACGACGGCGTTGGCCAAGTGGTTGAGCAGACGCGCTTCAGCGAGCGTTTCAGCACCGGTTTGCAAAACACTTTCTTTACAACCAACGCGCGCAGTGTCGATACCAATGCCGTTACCGAATTCGGCTATGACGGTGCGGGGCAGCTGAGCCTGCAGACCGATGCCCTGGGGCATACCCAGGCCTTTACGTACGATGGCGCGGGCAACAAGACCAGCTTTACCAACGAGAACGCCAGTACCTGGAACTATGACTACGACGCTGCCGGGCATCTGATCCGGGAAACCGCACCCGAAGTTGAAGTAGTGACTGCCGATGGGAACGACGCCAGTGGCCTGTCCATTGACCCCAACAGGTCACCGCCAACCGCGCGTCTGGTCACTCAAATGGCATATGACGCACGCGGCAACGTGTTGTCGCGCATAGAGGCCAAAGACCTCGCCGGCCAGGAGCGCACGACGACCTACGTCTACGACAGCCTGGATCGCCAGGTCAAGACCATCTTTGCAGCCGTGGGTGTTTACAACGAGAGCCCCTCGCAGTTGCTGGCCAATGGCGGCCACGTCACCCGCAGCGAAACCGTCCCGCAGGCACTCATCAGCACCACCGTCTATGACCTGCTGGGTAACGCCTACATGGGTACCGATGCTGCAGGCAATGTCAGCACCAAAACCTACGACAAAGCCGGCCGTGTAGCGCAAGAAACCGACGCAGCAGGCAATACCACCACGTACCTACGCAGTACGGCCTTCAGCGACGTCACCAGTATGATTCGCCGAGCGGCTGGTGGTGGCCAGTCACGCCAGATCGACACCTACTACGACCGCATGGGCCGCGCCGTCACGGTGCAAAACGAAAGTGTCAGTGGCGTCTACACCGACAGCCAGGGCAACGCAAGCGCCTACCAAGGCGTGCGTCCCACGACCCAGAAAACCTACAACGCCTTTGGCGAGCTGGTGGTTCAATCGGAGCGGCGAGACCCCAGCGTAAGCGGCTCGTCCATCAACACCTACTACTTCTACGACGCAGTCGGCCACCAAACCGGTACCGTTGATGCGATGGGTTACGTCAGTGCCCAGAGCTTTGACGCCCGCGGCAATGTCACGGTCCATAGCGAATACGCCAAAGCCGTCAATGGATGGAATGGCGGCCTGCCCAATGGTGTCAACGGCAGTCCTGTTGCCACGATCGTTGATCTCATCACGAACTTCATTGTGGGTGATCCCAAGGACCGCAACACCACCTACAAATACGACGCCCTCAACCGCAAGACCAGCCAAACCGAACTCAACCTGGTGTATCGCAGCGTAGCAACCGACGGTAGTCTGGGTGCAGAAGCTGGCGGTGCGGTGACCACCTATGCCTACGACAACGTTGGCAATCTGACCAAGACCACCGACCAGAGTGGCGCGATTACCCAAAGCGTGTACGACAGCCTGGGCCGCGTTACGTTGGTCAAGGCCCCCAAACGTGACGTGCTCTCCAACGGGGCGACGGTTGCAACCACCCCGGTTACCGAGTTCCACCGCGACGCGTTTGGCAACGTCACCATCATGGTGCAGCGAGTCAGCGACCAAGTCGGCAACTACAACGCAACAGACCGCGCCACCTATACCCGCTACGACGCCTTGGGCCGCGCCATACAAAGTACGGACGCACAGGGCTACAGCAGCTTCACGTCGTACGACGCGCTGGGCCGCGTGGCCAAACAATGGCAGAACATCCAAAGTGCGGGCCAAACCGTGTTCACGGCCAATGTCTACGACGCCGTGGGCAACCGTGCCCATGTCTATACCGCCGTGGGCGAAGGCTCCACACCGGTTCTGGTGGATACGTTCTCCACCTACAACGCCTTTGGCGAACTCCTCACCAAGACGGTGCTGCAAAACGGCCAAGCCATGGGCAACGCCCTCGCAGGTAGCCGCCAGTACGAGTACTACGACTACGACGCGGCCGGCCGTGTGTGGCGCACCAACGCAGGCGATGGCGTTACCCGCATATTCCAATACGACCTGCAGGGCAACCAGACCATCCGTGTGGAGAGCAATGGTCGTTTGGACCTGGAGAACGCAAGCAACAACATCCCGCAATTCCTGACCAATGCCCAATCGGACTACCGCCGCACGGATATGGCGTATGACGCCTTGGGCCACCTGATCCTGACCAAGGAGCCCAGCCGCGCCGCCAATGCCCAACAAACCGTGCGCGTTCAGGGCAACGACCTCTACGCATTGATCAGGACAAGTTCGACGGCGGCACTCGGCCTCAATCAGATTGACATCATGTGGAGCCCCCTGACCACGTTGGGCAGTGGGGATGTGCGTGTCACGGTCAATTACAAATCCAAGGAATATGCCGAGAGTGGTGAGTCACAGGCCGTCAGCAAAACGGTGCTGCTGTCCCCCGAGGAGAGTGTCAACGGTTACAGCCTCAAATGGACGAATGGCCCCAGAAACACGGACCCCACTGCCTGGGGTGTTTCCGAAATCAGCAGCGTCAAGCTGGAGAAAAAAGAC
Source organism: Rhodoferax sp. GW821-FHT07G04 (assembly GCF_059418585.1). Taxonomy (NCBI): domain Bacteria; kingdom Pseudomonadati; phylum Pseudomonadota; class Betaproteobacteria; order Burkholderiales; family Comamonadaceae; genus Rhodoferax; species Rhodoferax sp. GW821-FHT07G04. The sequence goes on along the minus strand of NZ_JBWKQD010000001.1, from coordinate 2,007,004 downwards.
ATCTTCGGCAACTGGACCACGGTGTACGACAACAACACGCCGGCCAATTCCGAAACCATTGGCAGCTGGTCGTCTGGCCCCCTAAGTGCCTACCTCATCACCAGCCCTGAGGTGGCCCCACAGGGCATTGCAGTCATACCCCTGTATCGCTACGTCAACCAATTCACCGGACGCAGCATCGCGGCGGCTGACAGAGGGGATGCGCAAGACGCGGCCAACCTGGATGCGCTGCACAACCACCTCGTAGGCTGGTCGGCGGGTGACGTCATTGGCTACATTGCCAAGGACTACCACGAAGGCCTGGGCTTGATCGGACTGTTCCGCTTCCAAAAGAACGGCACCGACGAGTTCCGCCTCGTCACCGCGGGGAGCGAGGCTAGCGCACGCGCTCAGGTCGGAGCCGATTGGAGTTTGATCCGCCTGGAAGGCTTTGTACAAAGTGCAGGCTCCAGCGTCAGCATCCAGTTGCAAGAACTCCAAACCGGTGTTGGAAACGCCCAGAACTGGCGCTATACCACTTCAAGCATCGAGGCAAACAACCTCTTGCGGACCGGCACCGTTCTGTACCATCAAAGTTCCAGCCTCTCGCTGGAGGTCAGCGTGCCCACCAATCTGAACTTCCTCCCGGATCTGGAGGTCAGGCAAGTTCTGAACGGTGTTGACGGGCCCGTCATTACCATCCCCGATACCCATCGCAAGGTCTTCCAAGACGGCTACCGTTACAGTGGGCTGGGCTTGGCCGCAGGCAACTACAAATACACCTTGCGCACCACCACCCCGGAAGGCCAGATGGTGCTCAGCACCGGCGTCTTCAGTGTTGGCGGCTCGGGCAACGCGGTGGACTACCTCAGTCCCAACACCACCGGCAAGTTCGGCAAAGAACTGGTGGGTGGGCAAATGCGCACCACCATCAGCTGGGACAAACCCACAGCTGACACCCACACCCTCATCAGCTACAAACTCTCCGGTGATGCCGACATCCCGGCCAACTGGCATACCGAGCTGCAGCCTGTGGCTATGGACGCCAACGGCCGCGTGGGCGTAGTCCTCGACCCGATCGGTGCTGGCAACTATGACTTCAAGGTAGAGACCTTCAACTGGGTCAACGGCGAGCACACCCTCAACCGGGGTACCGTCACCGTCACGGCCAGTGTCGCGCCCACCGGAAGTGACGCTACCGTTATCTCAACCGCCCCAGGGCTCTTTACCAGCCTGGGCGTTGCGGGCTTCTTGTACACCGATCCCGCTTGGAACCGCGTTCCCCTCAAACGCTACTACGACAACAGCGGCCACCACTACTTCACCGCTCGTGGCGCTGAGCCCATTGGCAACCTCCTGACCGAATGGAACAGGCAGGAGTGGGCCGGCTTCATCCAAAGCAAGGGCTTTGACCTCAACACCAGCCTGGACAACGTGCTGCGCCTGGCAATGGGCTTCTCCAGTGAGGGCATCGTTGGCTATGTCAACGCCTCGCCGTCAATCAACGACATCCCCCTATACAGCCTCTACCGGGGCGACCCCATCAACGCCGATCGCCGCTTCACCACCAGCTTCAGCGAAGTCAGTCAATACGTCGGCCAAGGCTGGTCGTATGACATCGCTGGCTATGTGGACAGCAGACCTGAAAGCGGCAACCAACCCCTGTACCGGCTGGACCACAACGGTGTTGACGAAATCCTCACCGTCGCCACCGACGAGCGCGCAACCCTGCTGGGCCTCAATACCAACCCAGCAACACCCACGATCGCGGCGGGCACCCCTGCCATCAACGGCGTGAGCTTCGGCACAGGCGTGATTGATGGTAGGACCTACGGTGTCGTTCTAGGCCCAGCCTTGCCTGCGGACACCCGCATGCACGTCATCATTGCCCGCGCCGACACGGGCGCCATCGTGGCAACCGACCCCGAAATCTTTACGACTGCCAGTCAGCGCGCCGTCCTGCCCTCGAACTATTTCTCCTGCGTTCCCATTGCGGGCATCTACCCGCCGGGCGAGTACATCGTTCAGCTCATCGCCAACAGCCCGCTTCCTTATGGTGAGGCCCGCACCACAATGCGGGTCACCGTTCCGGTCGGCTATGGCAGCGGATCCACCATCAGCGTCACCGAGATTCCAACGCAGAAATGGCTGCCCATTCGCGTCCAGACCAACGCCACACCTGACCAAGACCAGAGCCCCACCACCAGCCGCCAAGTTGACCGCTGGGGCAATGTCATTCAGCTGGACGGCCCCCAGGTTCTGGGAAGTGCAGCGCAGCCTGGCGGCGTGCGCAACAGCGTCCACTACAGCTACAACGCCCACAACCAACTGGTCTCGCAATCCCAGACCATCCAGACCGTGCTGCCCAACGGCCTGAACTACACCTCCACGGTGTCGAGCATGCAGGCCACCACCGCGTACGCCTACGACGCCCAGGGCCACCAGATTGCCGTTACCGACGCACGGGGCAAGGTCAACACCCAGCGCTACGACGTAGCGGGCAACCTGGTTCAGGAGCACCACGCCGACGGCGGCAATGTCCTGAACGACTACGACGCCTTTGGCGAAAAAGTGCGGACGGTCGCTTTGAAAGACGGGGCATCGACCGTTACCACGACCTACGCCTATGACCAGCTGGGCCACCAGCTCAGCACCACCCTGCAAGACGCGGTAAAAACCTACCAACTCGACAGCCTGGGCGATATAGACAACAGCAAAGTCCACGCCGACAACAACGAGACCGACATCCACAACGCCAACGGCGCTGTCTGGCATGACCTCAACGTCGCAATGGGCCCCACGGTGCTGGAGACATCGGTCTACGACGAAGCCGGTCGCAAAGTAGCCAGCAAAAACGCCAATGGCGAAGTCACCCGCTACAGCTACGACCGCTCGGGCCAGGTCAGCCAGCGCAGCTTGAGTCTCAACAGGCTGGACCCTGGTCAGGTGCCTACCGTCACGCCACCTGTTGGAGACCGCACCACCCAAACCACCCGCATCGCCTACGACGCGCTGGGGCGCACTATTGCCCAAACGGATGCCACTGGCGCAACCCAAACGTGGAACTACGACCAGTTTGGCAGGCGTGCCGCCATCGCTGGAGCCACCGCTTACAAGGACGGCGTCGTGAGCTACAGCTACACCTACAACCTGGCCGGTGAGCTCATCCACGAAGAAAGCAGTGACCCCCGTAACGCGGCCAACAAGGTCAGCAAGTACTACGAGTACGACCAGGCCGGGCAGCTCATCACCCAGCAGGACAGCTACCTGGGGCAAACCACCCGGTACACCTACGACCTGGCAGGCAACCGCATCTCCGAAAAAGTGAGCCAGCTCACGCGCTTTGCGGATAACACCTTGGCCAGTGTGGTCTACCAAGACAACAACATGGTCTATGACACCGCCCGCCGCCTGGTGATGGCCGGAGACGGCCGCGCCACGATGAGCATCAGCTACGACGAGGCCGGCAACCGCAAGACTGTCACCACCACGGTGCGCAATGGATCGGCCACCCCCGGCATCTCAACCGGAGCAGTTGACGAAGGCCTTAAAACCACCACCAGCCGCTTCAACTTTGATGACATGGGCCGCCAGATCTGGCAGGAAGACACCCAAGAGGGTAACCATGTGGTGACCCACACCTACGCCTATGACAAGCTGGGTAACCGCACCTGGGAGCTAAATACAGACACGCAAATCACTGCCAACAACAGCAACATCAGCTACGACTACGACAGCCTGGGGCACCTAACCCGAGCCAACTCGGCCAACGAGTTCGACCAAGCCCAGTACTACTACGACGGCGCAGGGCGCGTGGTGGCCAGCATTACCCGGCTGCCCTACCTGGGCGACACCAGCCGCCCCTCGGTCATGTACCGCTACAACCAGTACGATGCCGCTGGCCACGTGCTGCAAACCCGTGCGGTGCAGCGCGGCACGGTCTCTGCCGCGAACAAGGCGCTGGCCACGGTTTTACAGCGCTCCGACATCGACTACCACGGCGACGGCGCTGCCGGCCTGGGCTACGACGCAGCGGGCAACCTGCTGGGCTATGTGGACAAAACCGTCGGTGCCAACGACCTAGGTACACCCACCAGCTCCAGCACGACCACGGTCAAGAACACCATCACGGTGCAAAACGGACAAGCCCACATCACCCATGTGGACACGCACCGCAATGCATGGGCCTCGGGCCAAGACGTGAGGACAGACGACGCCTTTGCTGACAACACCTACGACCCCAACGGCTACCTGGTCCGCCATACCGAGAAAGACACCGCCTTCAACCGCACGTTTGTGAACAACGCCCAGGGCCAGACCCTGTACGTCAACCAAAACGCGGCCAGCAGCGCGGGCACCCTTTACGGTGCAGGCCTCATCACCAACCCCAACTCGGGCTATGTGGGCGGCTATATCGGCAACAGCGCCAACCCCGGTCAGGTTCAGCGTCAGCTGATCGTCAACGGTGAGGTCTTGGCACGCTATGGCATTGCGCCCAAGGATGATGCCAACAGCGACGTTGCATCAGTGACGTACCAAAGCACGCTGGACGTGTCTTTGGGGGCCCAGGCTCTGAACCTCAAGCAGTCCGAGCCCACCAGCACCACCTACACCGTGCAGCACGGGGAGACCTTGCAAAGCATTGCGCGTAGCGTCTATGGAGACGGGCGCCTGTGGTACCGCCTGGCCGACGCCAATGGCCTGGCGGTGGCGCCCGACGCGCCGCTGCTGGACGGCCAGACGCTGACGTTGCCCAAGCTGGGCTTCAGCGCCAACAACGCCAACAGCCTGCGTCCTTACGACCCCAGCAAGATTGTGGGCAACACCAGCCCGAATCTGCCGGATCTGCCAATGCCTGCAGGGGCGGGGGCGGGTGGCTGTGGCGGTATCGGGCAGATCATCATGATCATCGTGGCTATTGTGGCCACTATCTATACGGCGGGGGCCGCGGCTTCGTTGTTGGCAACGGGCGCTGCTGCTGGTACCACTGGATTTGCGGCCACCATGGCTTTGGGTAGTAGTGTCCTATCGGGTGCTGCGGCCGGTGCCGCCATTGGCGTGAGCTCGGGCGCGATGTTGGCGGCAGCTGCCATTGGCGGCGCCGTGGGCTCGATCGCCAGCCAGGCCGTTGGCAACATGATTGGCGTACAGAAAGGCTTCAATTGGAATGCGGTGGCCATGGGAGCCATTGGGGCCGGTGTGGGTGCGGGTGTGGGCAGCTCCTTTAGTGGGGCGGCTCCTGCGACTTGGCAGGCCGCCGCCGGCCGCGCTGCGCTGGGCAACGTGGTGACACAGGGTGTTGCCGTCATGACCGGTCTGCAAGAACACTTTGATTGGACGTCCGTCGCCGCCAGCGCGGTGGGGGGCGGCGTAGGCTGGGGTATGAATGAAGCCCTTGACCTGACCAACAACGGCGTACCGAACAACGCAATCACCGGGTTTGACAAGTTCACGCGTGCTGCGTTCAGTGGTGTTGTGACTGGAAGTGCTACGGCTCTTGCACGTGGCGGGAAGATGAGCATTCAACAGGTTGCCACAGATGCGTTTGGCAATGCGTTGGGTGGGGCGTTCATTGATGCAATGCAGCCGACCGACAATCGCACAATGCTCAATAGGGTCAACCGAGAACTTGATCCGGAGTATTACGGGTCTTCAGTAGACACGCCAGCTCAATGGAGTGGATCGGGGTTGACGCTCAAAGCTGAGCAGGCCAGCCAATGGGGTTCACAGTTCGACCTTGGGGATGATGAAATCTTGGCCGACTACTCTTTGGGTAGTGGCAAGTTGCCTACCTACGTACAGAATGCTCAAAGCAATGGTGCGCAGGACGGACCCAGTGATGATCTCTTGGCGAGTTTGCGCGAAGAGCAGATATCGCGCTTCCGGACGGCCGCTACACAAGAAGATAGTTACAGCAAGAATGTGGGAGACAAGAGCCACTGGTGGGTGGATGAATCAGGACTGCTCCACATTCATATATATGGAGTGGGAAATTCAGGTGCTAACGTCAAACCACCGGACGAACTGGCGCAGGCTCTGGCAGATGACCAGGCCACATACCAAGGCATGCAAGACAGAGCCGTTGCTGAGGGCAACCCGTTTGCCTATATCGGTGCCAAGTTTGGATCGTTGGCCAATGACGTTGGATATGACTTTGCCAAGATGGGGCGTGGAGCATACCGAATCGCAATTGATCCGAATGCGAGAGCAGCCGCAGGTGAACAATTGCAATACCTTGCAACACACCCCATGGCACCAGTGGTGGGCGGTATATATGCCGCCGTCGATTTTGCAAATAAGCCGTTTGACCAACAGGCGGACTCATTATTTAAGGGCGGTTTGAGCTTTCTCGCTGGAACGGGCGCAACCAAGTTGGCCACAACAGCGGGTGGGTTGGCGTGGCAAGGCGTTGGGAAGACGGCGCAATGGCTTGGACCAGCCATGGACAACATGAGTCCGACACTTGCCGCCGCTACTGCCCGTATGCAAGAGGTCTTTGGCGCTACAAACGCTTCGTCGCGAATGGCTTCGAGTGCGTCAAGTTTCCTTGGAACGATCGACGAATCCTTTGTCAAGTTGTCTCAAACTGAGAAACTGAGTATGGCCATGACTCGCATTGAAGAGACATTCGGTACCGGGTATGCTCAAAAGACATCTGAGTTGCTTGGTTCCACTCGAGTGAAGTTCTTCTCTCATCCAGATGACTTCGGTCTATTCTCTGCAAGTGGCAAAGCTCCAATAATTAGCCTGAATGAAAACCTTGGGAATGCAGATGTAATGGCTTTGACCGTATTGCACGAGATTCGACACCTTAGGCAGTTCAATAAGTTTATGGAGCCGGGGGTTTCCTATGGTCAGGCGAAGGTAATGTGGCAATATGATTTAACGAGAACTCAGAAAGAAGTGTTTGCAACTTCTACAAATATTTGGCAAGGAAGCCGACTTGGGCTAGGTCAGGCAGATTTGGCTGTCTTCCGTGACTATTACAACTTTTTCCGGGGTCAATGATGGAATTGGTAGTGTCTATACAGGACGCAATGCAGTCTCACGGAAGATTGCCAATTGAAGTGTCCTTTGTCTCAAAGGAGCGGATTGAATTGCTTGGCGAACCACTTATTGCAGCGGCTTTGCTTGTTTCTGAGAAAGACAACTCGATTTCCTTTGGTTTTTCTAGCGTAGTCACAAGAATTCCACGAGGTTCCGTCTTCGTGGATTCTGAGAGCTCGTACCAAATTGATATTGATGTGTTGCAAGATGAAGATGATGAGGAGCCCTCGCCAGGCATATACCGCATGGTTGTTGAGGGAGCGTTTTACACGCGTGACCCGAATGGTGCAATACGTCCCCATGAATTGAAGAAGATCGCTCGCGTTGCCCTGGACTCCCAGCAGCGGTGGATTCTCTTGGATTAGAGAAAGCCTGTGCAGTCACGGCTGCGCCTCAACCGCAGGGTGTTCCAGTCAGGCGTTGCGCGTAGGTTTGGGGGAGCCCCGCCCAACCGAGGTGGGTCAGGCGCTTTGCGCTTTTGGCCCAGCACCGGGTTGTGGCCCGTCCGCCCCCAAAGGGGGTTCCTTGCCACCCCGGCTCAGGGGTTTGTCTTGACTGGATAGGCATGGACTCCAACAGCCAAAGACAGAACAGCCGCACGGCGCTGGCGCGCCGTGCCCGCGGCTAGACCAGGACGTGGGAGGTCCAAAACTCCCAGATCGCCATGAAGAAGCGCAGCGCGTTGGACAGGTTTGCAAAATGGCGCAAGAGGGTTGTTGTGGGCTTGGTGCGTTTACTACGTTTCATCGAGAAACTCCTCTAAGTGACTCTTTTAGATTCCCATAAGTCGTGAAATCGGCAAGTGGGCAAATGGCGGGAAAAGCTGAAAAGAGTCAAAAAATTGTTGAATCCGAGGACTTGTGGAAATAGCGGTCCGTGATCTGGGAGGGGTAACGATGGCATGGCCCAACTACCCCATTCCTCTTGGGTGGCGAGGGCGCAGCAGCGGTGCCAGGCAGTAAAGGCCGCTGCGCGCCACACAAGCGCGGTGGCCCATGGCCAGCCTTGACAGCCTGACCCCGCCGCCGCTTGTGTCGCGCAAGTGGGTTGGGGCAGCCCTGCACGCGCGGCCGTGCCGGATCTCACCGGCTCGAGTGCTGCCCACGCTGCAGAGCCAGGCTCGGCAGCCCATGCACGGCGCTGCGCGCCGCGCATGCAGCGGCTAAGGAGTGAAGCGAATGCTATGTATTTGGTAGCATACTACGAATATCTGACAAGGACTGGATGCCAATTTGATGCGCAATCGTCTCTGAACGTACCCCAATAAACCCAATATAGGTAGATTCAGGCCCGCCGGGCTTTTAGTTGCTGCCTGCCGCCGTGTCGGCGCAAAACCGCACGTCGGGGCCAAAAAAGTTCGCCCTGGGCTGTTGGCGGCCACCCCGTGCGCCCGCAAACCCGTACGGGCATTGGTGCGCGGGCGTGTGTAAGTATGACTTTGCGTCAGGCCAAATGCGTTTGGCAATGCTTTGGGGGGGCGCGTTCATTGATGCAATGCAACCGGTAGATACCCAACTGCTCGGCCAGCGCCTGCTGCGTCAAGCCATGCGCCTTGCCCAACTGCGCCACCTTCTGGCCCAGCGCCACAAAAATCCTTTGTCGTCTGTCGTTGTCATGATCTCAATCCAGTCCCACTGCGATGGGCCCATGACCGGCTGCTGCGGGTGGTAGAGCACATTGTCCTCCCAGAAGATGCTCAACCGGTTGCGTGGCTGATGATGCGAAGCTTGCGGTGAAATCCCACAGCTGAAAGTCGATCGCCCTTGGGGCCGAGCGAATACACTCAATGCCAGTTCCAGCCGCTGTGTGCTGATGCGCCGGTCTGCACGGGGTGCTGCATATGTCGCTATTGTTTGGATAGCGGAGTTGCTATATTCCACGAGGGCTATGTCTGATTTTTACTCCAAGTACCGAGCTGATGTACCTCAATATACCTATATTGGGTAGATTTACTGAATTTATTCAGTGCTGTATGCAAAATTGGTTTGTAGCCCTCGTCAACTGGACATAATGAGCTACATATTTGATAGCACCCGTAGGGTTGCCATCCTCATCCTGCTTCTTGCGCTGGCAGCTTCCGCTGCATGGGCGCAGGCCGCCGTACCCGCAACTCCCACCCGCCTCACCGCCAAAGACCTGGGCCTGGTCATCAACACTGCCGACCCGTACTCAGTGGCCGTCGGTGATTACTACGCGCAGCGCCGTGGCATCCCCGCGGACCAGGTGCTGCGGGTCAACCTGCCAGTCAAAGCCAGCCTGAGCGCAACCGAACTCGAAACCCTGGCCAACGATATACGCGCCCACATGGGGCCGCAGGTGCAGGCGCTGGCGCTGGCCTGGGTGGAGCCTTATGCGGTGGAGTGCAATTCCATTACCTCGGCCTTGACGCTGGGCTTCCAGCCCGCACTGTGCCAGCACAGTTGCGGACCCAGTGCGCCATCCCGCTTGTTCAGTACGGGCACGGCGCGGCCCATGACTGATCTGGGGCTGCGGCCGTCCATGTTGCTGGCATCGGGTAGCGTGGAGCAGGCCAAGGCCTTGATCGACCGCGGTATGGCTGCGGACCAGCAGTTGGGCAAGCGGGGCGTACCCCTGGTGAGCGCGGTGTTTGTCAGCACGCCGGACAAGGCGCGCAACGTGCGGGCTGCGGCCTACCCGCCCAAACGCGTGTTTGCCAACCTGGGTTTCCAGATCGTGCGGAATGACGCGGCGGCCGTCGATGCCGCTACCTCGCCGCCGCCACAGCGGGTGTTGCTGTACCAGACTGGCCTGGTCCGGGTGGCGGTGCCGGAGTCTATGGACTGGGTGCCCGGCGCGTTGGCCGACCATCTGACCTCATTTGGCGGCGTGCTGCACGGCGGCAATGGGCAGATGAGCGCAATGGAATGGCTGGATGCGGGCGCCACCGCCAGTTACGGCACGGTCAGCGAGCCCTGCAACCACTTGCAGAAATTTCCCAATCCACAGATTTTGTTGGGCCGCTATGTGCAGGGCGCGACGGCGTTAGAGGCCTATTGGAGCAGCGTGGCCTGGCCGGCGCAGGGTGTTTTCATTGGCGAGCCCTTGGCAGCGCCCTTTGGTCGTTGAACCTGCCTGGGCTTCTTTGATCTACGACAAGCATGGACTCTACAGGCAGCAATGTGGCAGACGGCCGTTGGCACCTGGGCATTGGTGACCCGGATGCGCTGGGCTGGATCACGGTGGCCGCCTACGCCCTGGCGCTGCTGTTGTGCTGGGCCTGCCAGCGGCAATCACGGCCGGGGCCGCAGCGCCAATTCTGGATGGGCATGGTGCTGGCCATGGGGGCCTTGGGGCTCAACAAACAGCTGGATTTGCAGACCCTGCTGACCGAGGTAGGCCGCGATTGGGCCCTGGCCTCTGGCTGGTACCCATTGCGACGCACAGTGCAGGCGGTCTTCATTGTTGTGCTGGCGGCGACCAGCCTGGCCGCCGTTGCTTGGTTGGTGCGCAGGGTGGCGGAGCTGGATGTGTTTGCCCACCGCGCCGTTGCCGGGTTGGCGGTATTGGGCCTGTTTGTACTGGTGCGGGCGTCGACCTTCCACCATGTAGATGTGCTGCTGGGTTTCAACTGGAATATCCGGGTGCTGAACGTGGTGCTGGAGCTGGGCGGTATCAGCGCAATAGTCCATTCGGCTTGGGGGCGCTGGCGGTCGCAGCGCCCAAACCCCGGATAATCGGCGCCATTTACCCATTACCTGCTGTTACACAAACTGGGCCTATGTCGAATACTCCGTCCAACGCCAAAGCGCGGGAAGCCATCCTGCCGCCGGGCATAGATCCCATGGTCCTGGGTCTGCTGCTGCTGGGCTTTGCAATTCTGTATGTGCCCAGCTACATCGATGTGGCCCGCTCCGTGTGGACAACCGACGAGCAGGGCCATGGCCCCATCATCCTGGCCGTCAGCCTGTGGATGCTGTACCGCGCCCGCCACGCCTTGGCGGCTCTGCCCCCGCAACCTTCGCTGGCCTGGGGCCTACCTTTGCTACTGGTGGGCCTGGTGTCGTACGCCGTGGGGCGTTCTCAGTCTTTCATGATGCTAGAGGTGGGCTCGCAGATATGGTTTTTGTGCGCCATGACGCTGTGCTTCCTGGGCAAGCGGGCGCTGCGCCTGATTTGGTTCCCGTTGTTCTTCCTGGCCTTCATGACGCCCCTGCCCGAGGTACTGGTGGCCGAGGTGACGGCACCACTGAAGGCTGCGGTGTCTACCGTGTCGGCCAATGTGTTGTACGCCCTGGGCTACCCCATCAGCCGTGCTGGCGTCATCTTGAATGTGGGGCAGTACCAGTTGCTGGTGGCTGATGCCTGTGCTGGCCTGAACTCCATGTTCACGCTGGAGGCCCTGGGCCTGCTGTATATGAACCTGATGCAATACACCTCGGTGGCGCGCAATGTCACGCTGAGCATTCTGGTCGTGCCCATTGCCTTTTGCGCGAACGTGGTGCGGGTGATGATTCTGGTGCTGGTGACCTACCATTTTGGTGACGCGGCCGGCCAAGGTTTTGTGCATGGCTTTGCCGGCATGGTGCTGTTCCTGGTGGGGTTGGCCTTTGTACTGGTCACGGACCATGTGCTGGGCTGGGTTTTCAAAGAGCCGCTGCGTGCAGGGGTGGCCGCATGAGCGCCGCGCGCCTGCGGGCCTTGCTGGTGTTTGCGGCCATCGCGGCCACGTCGGCCTTTGCGCATTGGGCCACGCCCACCACGCACCTGAGCGATGTGCTGGGCAAGCCAGATCTGGAAAAGGTCTTTCCCACCCAGTTCGGTGACTGGCGCATGGATGCGCGCGCCGCGATGATCATGCCGTCGCCACAGACCCAGGCCTTGCTCAACAGCATTTACAACCAGACGCTTACACGTACTTACATTAATGCGGTGGGCGAGCGCATCATGTTGTCGGTGGCCTACGGCGGCGACCAATCGGATGCCACCCGTGCTCACCTGCCCGAGGTGTGCTACCCCGCCCAGGGCTTCCAGATCACATCCAATGCCAAGAGCCAATTGGTGCTGGCGGATCGCGCGGTGAGCACGCGCTTACTGATGTCCAAATTGGCCCAGCGTGAGGAGCCCATCACGTATTGGTTGGTGGTAGGAGACCGCGTGGCGGTGTCCAGAACCGATCTGAAGCTGACGCAGTTCCGTTTAGGGTTGCGGGGGTTGATACCGGACGGCATGCTGGTGCGGGTGTCCAGCATAGACCCGGACATGGCCCATGGGCACCAGGTGCAGGCCAAATTCCTGACAGAACTGGCCCAGGCACTGCCGGAAACCGCGCGTGACCGGGTGTTGGGCACCCTGCGTGTGGCCCATTAGTCCGAATGGACTATTGCGGCCTTGTTGCGCCGCAGCGAGAATTTGGCTGTAGCTGGTTCGTCCAGCCTGTTTGTATTTCTCGCAAAGTTTTTACTGCCAAGTCTTATGTTCCTCAAAAAATCCCTCATCTGCGCGGCCCTGGCTGCCTCTGCGTTTGCAGCCCAAGCCAGCAATCTAGTCGTCAATGGCAGCTTTGAGCAAGTCTCGGCCACCAATTCCCAGGCAGCAGGCACTTGGAGCATTTACAGCGGCATCATCGGCTGGTCTGGCATCCCCAATATTGAAGTGCGCGACAACGTTGCGGGCGCTGCCCAAAGCGGCTCCAACTATGTCGAGCTGGACACCAATAACAACAGCGGCATGTACCAGATCGTCAATGGCAATGGCTGGTACAACTTCAGCTTCTGGTATTCCCCACGTGAGCATGTGGCCGCCGGTTCCAATGGCATTGGTTTCAATTTCGGCAATCTGTCTGGCCAGGTGATGAACACGACGGCAGGCGCACCTTCCGGCAACGTGTGGCAGCAGTACACCGCCTTGATCAACTTGAACGGCCCTACGGCCCTGATGTTCTTTGGCACCGGCAAGTCCGATAGCCTGGGTGGTTCTTTGGACAACGTTTCGGTGACGGCCGCTGTGCCCGAACCAGAATCCTACGCCATGATGTTGGCCGGCCTGGGTTTGATGGGTGCCATCGCCCGCCGCCGCAAGATCAAAGCGGCCTAATTTATCCGCCATACGGCTCTATTCCAAGGGTAGAAAAACCATGAAAAAGCTTTTGTCCGTACTGTCTCTCGCGCTGATCGCGGGTGCTGCGCATTCCAGCACCATCGAGTACCAAACCGGCCACTACACCGGTAGCCCCACGTTTGCCAGCGCCAGTGACTACCAAGTCGCGGTGGATTCTGCAGTGTTGGCCTCGCCAGTGGTCTCCATCTCCAGCTACGACAGCGTGAACCCCAATCTGTCCCAAGGTGGTAACGACGCCTACAAGGCAACAGTGACCTTCGGTGTCACCGATGCGGGCGTGTGGTCCTTCCGCTCTGGTGTTGATTTCGGTTTGGGCGGCGCGCTGTTCCTGGACGGTGTCGCGCAGACCTTCAAGACCAATGACATGTGGTGGGCCGGTAGCTATAGCAACCCCAGCCAGTACCTGAGCTTCTCGCAAAATCTGACAGCCGGTAACCACACGCTGACCATCTATGGCGTGGAGTGGTGCTGCTCGGGTGCTCAGCAAGCACAATTCAAGGCCGCCAGCAGCAATACATTTGTATCTTTCAGTAACAACGACGGTTTGGTTTCCGCTGTTCCAGAGCCGGAGTCCTACGCTCTGATGCTGGCCGGACTAGGCCTGGTGGGTACAATGGTCCGCCGTCGAAAGAACCGAGCTGCTTAATTTTCGAGCATGCCGATTTCCAAAATAGCTTGCCCCTGGCAAGCTTTTTTGTTGATGGCTATCGGAAACCCAAAGCGACAAGGATTGCGCAAGCGCCAATTAATTTGCTGTCACCCATGACCCAAACAATGGCAACAATCGCTCAAGTCGGTCCCAAGAAAGAGGATTTGGCGCGCTACTACGCGCTGATCTCCCAAGTATTCGACGTACGCCGCCACATCGACCTGATGCACTGGTTGCAAGGCGATGTGCAGTACTACCTGCCCCATGACATTCTGGTCGCCGCTTGGGGAGACTTTCACCTGGGTCTGATCCACTACGACATCGTGTCATCGATTCCGGGTGTGCGCTCGGTGAATGCGGTGACAGAGGCGATCACGCCGTTGCTGACGGGTTTGTTTGACCGCTGGATTGCGCAAGACCGCCGCCCTTTTTCGCTGAAGGTTTGCGAGCGTGGCTTTACCTGGGACAACGTGGCTACGCCGGGCCCCATTGGCGACGCCATGCGGACCATGCGGTCCTGTCTCATCCATGGCATCAATGACCAGCGGGGCCGCCACGATTGCCTCTATGTGCTGTTCAGCACGCAGACCCAGCGCCACCGCAATGAGCGCACGGCCTTGAAGTACATGCTGCCCTATATTGATAATGCCTTGCGACAAGTGGAGCTGCTGCCCAATCAGTATGTGGCGGAGAGCGCTGCGCCGGTCGAGGTGGTGGAGAGTAGTTCGGATGCCGAAGTGTCCGTGCTCAGCGAGCGCGAGGCGGGCATCATGAAATGGGTGGCCATGGGCAAGACCAATGGCGAGATCGGCAGCATTCTGGACGTGAGCACCTTCACCGTTAAAAATCACATGCAGCGCATCTTCAAGAAGCTGGATGTGCTCAACCGTGCCCAGGCCGTGTCGGCATTCAGCGCGATCAAGCAAGATGCCTGAAACCCAGCGCAGCGGTCATGCGGCCATATTCGCGGCCCGCAATCATCCCCCTGGCCCTCTCGGCAAGGACAGCATGCTCAGTGCTGTCGAGGCCGGGCTGGAGCCCTTTGTTCTGGTCTTCACCTTGTGGTCGATCGCCTTCTATTTTGAAGGTGCGCTGTCGGGCGCCTATCTCATACTCTCGGTCATCGTCTTTTCCATCTCGTTTCCGGGCACGCCGCGGTTGAATACATCCGGTTGGCATATGGTGGCGGATGTGCTGACCAGCTCGCTGTGGACGGGGGCTTTGCTGGTCTTTGCCGGCGTTGCCACGGGCTACTACCGGGAGTTTGACAAGCAGGCGATCATGGCTTGGTTCGTGCTGTCTCCATTTGCGCTGATCAGCGCACAGTTGGCATTCCGGGCCTTGGCACCTGTGCTGGTGCAGGTGCAGGGCCCTCCGCAACGCGCCATCATCGTGGGCATGAATGAGCAGGGTGTGGCGCTGGCGCGCCGTGTCGGTGAGACGCCGTATTCCCATATTGAACTGGCCGGATTCTTTGACGACCGCGACCTTGCGCGCCTGGACATATCGGGTGATTTGCGCATATTGGGTGGCTTGTCGGACATGCCAGCCTATGTGCGGGACACCGGTGTCAAGCTGATCTATCTGTCGCTGCCCATGGCCTCACAGCCGCGCATTCTGCAAATTCTGGACGAACTCAAAGACACCACGGCCTCCATTTTCTTTGTGCCGGACATGTTCATCACCGACCTGATACAGGGACGCACCGGCTCGGTTTGCGGCATGCCGGTGATCTCGGTGTGCGAGACGCCTTTCCGGGGAACCAATGGCGTGATCAAACGCCTCAGCGATGTCGTGTTGTCGCTGTTGATTTTGTTGTTGGCGTCTCCCGTGTTGCTGACCATTGCCTTTGCCGTCAAGCTGACGTCACCTGGTCCGATCATCTTCCGCCAGCGCCGCTATGGCCTGGACGGGGAGGAAATCCTGGTCTACAAATTCCGCTCCATGACGGTGACGGAAGACGGCTCGGTGGTGGCGCAGGCTCAGAAGAACGACGCACGCATCACCCCCCTGGGCGGCTTCTTGCGCAAGACTTCGCTGGACGAATTGCCGCAGTTCATCAATGTGCTGCAGGGTCGCATGAGCATTGTGGGGCCCCGTCCCCATGCGGTAGCCCACAACGAGATGTACCGCAAGCTGATCAAGGGCTATATGGTGCGGCACAAGGTCAAGCCTGGCATCACGGGTTGGGCACAGGTGAACGGCTACCGCGGCGAGACGGAGACCCTGGACAAGATGCAGGGTCGCATTGACTACGACCTGGACTACTTGCGCCACTGGTCTTTGCGTTTGGACTTGTTCATCATCTACAAGACGGTGCGGGTCGTGATAGGTGATCAAAAGGCGTACTGATGGCCCCGCCAACTGGGGGTCTTATGCCAAAGAATCAACGGAGATAACACATATGAATTCAGACTTTGATCAGCTATCGCCAGACGCGCAGGCCTTGGGCACCGCGCGCGATTTCGCTGACGAGTTCATCGGTGTGCTCAAGAAGCAGCGGTCCATGCAGCACTTCAGCCGACAAGAGTTGACGCTGTTGGCCGAATACATGGAGTGTTTCGGCGTGGGACGCAAGTCCACCGTGATACACGAGGGCGATGAAGGCCACTTCCTGGCCATTCTGGTGACGGGCGCCGCACAGATTGTCAAATTCCGTGACGGGCAGGAAGTGGTGGTGCGCGAACTCAAGCCCGGCGAATTGTTTGGTGAAATGTCCATGATCGATGGCGAGCGCCGCGTGGCCAATTGCATCACCAAAGAACCCAGCGACTTTGCGTTTCTGACGCAGCAGAAGCTCAACGACATGCTGGCCGATCACCCGCGCCTCGGCAACAAGTTTTTGCTGATGCTGCTGGGGTTGACCGCGGCACGCCTGCGCCAGGCGCTGCATGTGGAGCCCTCGCAGCAGAGTACGGTTATTCCCTGCATATGAGCCGCCTTCCGACCCACCGCAACACAGCCCTGGCGTTGGCGCTTGGCATGGCGGTGGGTTGCGTCTGGGCACAACAGGAAAAGGATCCGGAGCGCTTGAAGCTCAAGGCCGGTGTCACGCGCACCGACGACAGCAACTATTTGCGCACGCCGGAGAGTAAATCCGTGGCGGACCGCATCGATAGCCAAACGCTGGATGTCAATGTGGCGTTGCCCCTGGGGCAACAGCGCGTGGAGCTGGAGGCTAATCTCCTGCACACCCAACACCAAACGCTGACCCAGTTCGATTTTGTTGGGCAAAACTATTTCGCCGCCTGGCACTGGAGTTTGTCGCCCACCGTCGTGGGGGTGCTCAGCACCAAACACACGGAATCATTGAATCCCACGGCTGACAGCGTGGATCCCAGCTTGCGCAACAAGAATGTGACCAATCTGGACAATCTGACGGTGGGCTATCTCTTGGGCGGCCCCTGGAATCTGCTGGCAGACTACTCCAAGGCCAATTCCAGTAATGAACGTGCGGTAGTGGGTGTGGCCGATCTGCAGTTTGAGTCGTATACGGCGGGGTTCAGCTATGCCCCAACACGCAACAACAGTCTGAGCTATGTGCGGCGTGTGGACAACGGCACCAACACCAGTGCGGTGACTGGCAATAGCGCGTACACCTACAACGGCCATGCTCTGCTGGCCACGTATGCGATCAACAGCAATACGTCATTCAAGGCTCGGCTGGCCTATCTGGAGCAGCGGTTTACGCCCGACCCCAAGCTGGACTTCAGTGGGATCACTGGTGGTTTCGAGGCGACTTGGCGCATCACCAGCAAAACCACCTTGGTCGGAAATCTGCAGCGCGACATCAACAGTTTTCAAACGCCAGATTCAACGTATGCGGTGACGGATGCAGTCAGCTTGGCGCCAACCTGGCAGGCAACCCCCACGCTTGCGGTGGGGTTGCAATTCAAGCAGAGCGTGCGGGATGCCTTGGGCAATACCCAAGGCGCCAACACCCGCCGCGACCGCACGAACGACACCGCAATGACCATGTCGTGGCAACCGCGCCGCTACATCAGTTTGCGAGGCTCCGTGACCCAATCCAATCGCAGTTCCAACGCCCCAGACCAGGACTTCAGTGCCCATGTAGTGCTGCTGGGCGCCCAGTTCATTTACTAATTCACTCCTCTATTGACACCATGCAAACTCGGATTTTTCGCTCCAACACCGCCCGTGCCATTGCTGTGGCCGTATTGCTTCCATTGCTCGTGGTCGGTTGCAACAAGAAGGACAAGGCCGCGACCCAGGCGGTTGCCATCGTAGACGGTGAAGAGATTTCGGTGCACCAAATCAACAGTGTGCTGTCCAAGGTCAATGGTGTGTCGCCAGACAGCCTGCCCAAGGTCAAGCGTGAAATCCTGGAAGGCTTGGTGGAGCAACAGCTTGCCATCAATCTGGCCACGAGCACCAAGCTGGACCGCAGCCCGGAAGTGGTCTCCGCCATCGAAAGTGCCAAGCGTGAAATCATTGCACGGGCCGCATTGGAGCAGATCCGCAATGCGCAACCCAAACCCACAGAAGACGAGGTCAAGGCCTATTTCACGGCCCACCCCGAACTGTTCAGCCAACGCCGCGTTTTCAATCTGCAAGAGATTGCGCTGGATAAGGCTACACCCAGGATGGACGAAGTGCGCAGCAAGGTGGCCGCGGCCAAGTCCATGGATGAGGTCGCCGACTGGTTGACCCAGCAAAACATTGGTTTCAAACCCAGTGCAGGTGCCCGCGCTGCGGAGCAAATCCCGCTAGAGGTGCTGCCCAAGCTGCACCAGTTCAAAGACGGTCAGTTGGGCTTGATTGAGGGCAATGAGGCGAACTTCATCCTGCGCGTGACCGCTTCCAAGTCGATGCCCATTGCCGAGGCGCAGGCGCAGCCCCGTATCAAGGTGTTCCTGGCCAACCAGCGCGGGGCTGAAGCGATCAAGCGTGAAAAAGAGGCCCTGAAGGCCAAGGCCAAGGTCGAGTATTTGGGTGAGTTTGCCGGTGGCGAGGCTGCCTTCAAGGCCGAGGCGGAAGCCAAGGCCAAGGCTGCTGCGGACGCCAAAGCCGCAGCCGAAGCCAAGGCCAAGGCCGACGCGGAGATGCTGGCTCAACAAAAAGTCGACGACCAGGCGCGGGCGCAGGCTGAAGCCGAGGCGCGATCCAAAGCCCGTGCGGAAGCCCGTGCCAGCAATGCCAAGGCTTCCGATGCCGGTGGTAGCGCCGCCAACATCAATCTCGAAAAAGGCATCAAGGGACTGAAATGAAAACAATGACACGCTTGCTGATGGGCGCGGCCATGGTCGCCATGGCATGGTTCACGCTGTCGACTCCAGCCCGGGCCCAGGACAGTCTGTTTGAAGACCGGCTCGGTCCCGGTGACATCATCCGTATCCAGGTATACCAGAGCCCGGACTTGACCCAGGAAACACGCATTCTGGAGTCCGGCCAGATCACGTACCCGCTGATTGGTGCTACCAAGGTGGCGGGGCTGACCATTCCAGAAGCTGAGGCGCTGATTGCCAAGGCCCTGAAGACTGGTGGATTTATCCAAACCCCCCAGGTCACGATTGCACAACTGCAGGTTCGCAAGAAGACGGTGACCGTTTTGGGTGCGGTGGGGCGCGCGGGTCTGTATCCCCTGGACGCATTGAACACGCGCCTGTCCAATATCTTGGCGGCGGCTGGTGGCATTGCGCCCGGTGGTTCCGACACGGTGATTCTGACGGGCAAGCGCGATGGCAAGCCCATGCGCCAAGAAATCGACGTGGCGGCCACCTATCTGGACAACAAGTTGGCCAACGACGTGCTGTTGGCCAGCGGTGACACCTTGTATGTGCACCGGGCACCCTTGTTCTACGTATACGGCGAGGCCGGTAAACCGGGGCCCTACCGTTTGGAGCGCAATATGACCGTGATGCAAGCGCTGGTTACGGCCGGTGGCCCTACCCAGCGGGGCACGGAGCGTAATCTGCGTCTCAACCGCCGCCAAAGCGATGGCAGCGTCAAGGAATCCAGGCCCGAGTTGACCGACTTGGTGCAGCCGGACGATGTGATTTACATACGCGAAAGCCTGTTCTAAAGCGGTGTGCGCATGAATCCCAAGCAGCTACTTTTCATACTCTTTGCCCACCGCTATGTGGCGGTGCTGGCTTTTGTGCTGGTATCCATTGCCGGTGTCGCATTGACTCTGCTGACCCCCAAAACCTACCAAGCGACTACCGATTTGCTGGTGGACAGCCGCGCCGATCCCATTGCCGGCGCTGTGACAAGTGGTACGAATTACCTTGCTACACAAATTGCCATCATTCAAAGCGAACGGGTGGCCATCGGTGTCGTCAAACGTCTGCGTGTGGCGCAGACCCCGTCCCTCATTGAACAATGGAAGACGGCCACACAAGAAAAGATCCCACTCGAAAACTACTACGCCGCTCTGCTGCGCAAGGGCTTGCTGGTCGAGCCCCTGCGTTCCAGCAACGTGATACGCCTGACCTTTGAAGGCACAGACCCGAAATTCGCCACCGCTGCGGTGAACACGTTTGCGCAGGCCTATCTGGATTTGACGGTGGACTTGCGGGTGGAGCCTGTGCGCCAGTATGCTGATTGGTTCGACGAGCGGTTGAAGAGCTTGCGCGCCAATGTGGAGTCGGCGCAGGCCAAGTTGTCCGCTTACCAGAACGAAAAGGGCATCATCGGCATTGACCAGCGTACCGACCAGGAGACGCAGCGCCTGGACGCGTTGACCGCCCAACTGCTGGCGGTGCAAGGCGAAAACCTGGCTATCGGTAGCCGTGAGAAGAACTCTGGTGGAGAGCAGTCCCCCGACATTCTTGCCAGCAATTCGGTGGCCAGCATCAAGGCCCAGCTCAGCCAGGCGGAGGCCCGCCTCAGCGAAATGCGCATCAGCCTCGGCCCCAATCACCCCATGCGCATCCAACTGGAAGGCCAGATCGCCGAATTGAAAGAACAGCTCGGACAGGAAATGCGCCGCGTGACGGGTGGCACCACGGTCGCACGCAGCACGGCGAATATGCGCGAGGCAGAACTGCGTGGCTTGGTCGCCGCGCAAAAGGCCCGCGTGCTGGCACTGCGGCAAGAGCGCGACCAGATATCCGTGCTGGCCCAGGACGTGGAGGCAGCCAAAGCCATGTACGACTCGGTGCTGAAGCGTACCAACCAGCTGAATCTGGAGAAGCAGTCCGACCAGGCCAACGTGACGGTATTGAGCCCTGCGATTGAGCCCGACATTCCATTCAAACCCAACCGCCCCAAGTATTTGGCGGCTACCTTCCTGGGTGCTTTGGTTGCGGCCCTGGGCGCTGCTCTGGGGATCGAATTGTTGAATCCCAAAGTACGCGTTCTGGAGGATATCCTGGTCGACGATGTGCCCGTGCTGGGAACCATAGAACGTCGGAATCCCAATTATTCCTGGCGACAACGCATTGTGTTGTTCGGAAAGTTTTTCACACTCCGCAAGAAGCGTAAAGCGATGCATGCGGCCAGCCGAGCGGCGAGTTTGTCATGAGTGATTCGCAATTTCCTTCCTCACTGTTTCCCAGCGACATCGATATGGATGTTGAAAGCATAGAGCGCAAAACGGGGTCCAAGCGGTCCCTGGGACAGATCCTTGTCGATGCCAAGGTTCTGACCCCCGAGAATGCCCAGCGCATCATTGAACTGCAACGCGAAAAGAAAATCCGTTTTGGTGAAGCCGCCATTCAGTTGGGCTTGATGAGCGAGGGTGACATTCACTATGCGCTGGCGCACCAGTACGAATACAGTTACCTGCCACGCACAACGGGCCAGCATACCGATGCCGAATTGGTAGCGGCGTATCAGCCCTTCAGCCATGAAGTGGACCAGTTGCGCACCATACGGTCCCAGTTGATGCTGCGCTGGTTTGACCAACACAAAGGCCATGCGATGCTGGCTGTGGTTGGGGCCGGACGCGGAGATGGCGGCAGCTATCTGGTGGCCAATTTGGCCATTGTGTTCGCCCAGATGGGAGAACGTACGCTGCTGATAGACGCCGACATGCGCGCGCCGCGCCAGCATGCGCTGTTCCAGCTCAACAACCAAATTGGATTTTCCAGCCTGCTGGCCAGCCGCGCGGATGTGGCAAGTGCAGTGCACCGCATTCCGTACATCAAGAACTTGGATGTGCTGCCCGCGGGCCCGATTCCGCCCAACCCCCAGGAGCTATTGAACCGCCCCAACCTGACCAAGTTGTTTGATTGGGCCGGAAAGACCTACGACATTGTGTTGATTGATACCTCGGCGCTGGCCAGTGGTGCGGATGCCATCATGGTAGCCAGCAAGGCCGGCACGGCGTTGGCCGTTGCCCGTGCCCAGGCGACCGGCACCAACGCCTTCAAGAATCTGGTTGCGGAACTGAAGCGCGCCAGTGTGCATGTGGTGGGGTCCGTTCTGAATGCGCCGCCGTTGATTGATGTTGCGCCTTAGCTTGTCGGTGCAAGCCACGGCAGGTAGGAGGCGGCAATATGCCTGAATACGTCCGGGCGCTTGTCTTCATTCTGGTGTTGGGGACTGTGGTCTTTGCTTTGGCCAAGGCACCTGCAACGGCACTGGCGATGCAGGCCGACGACTTCGTGCGCAGGCGTAATGCGTGGTTCGGTATCACGCTGGCGGGGTTTTTGTCGCAAAACTACTGGGTGTTCGTTGCGGTCGCCGGTCTTGTGATCTACCAAGCGGCCAAGAAGGAGCGCAATCCTATAGCCTTGTTCTTCTTTCTGGTGCTGGCATTGCCGCAGATCAAGGTGGAAATACCCGGGTTTGCCGGCATACGTTATTTCTTTGCCATCGATTACGTGCGCCTCTTGAGCGCCATTGTGCTTGTGCCAGTCTGTTGGAAGGCCAGAAAGCAAGCGGTCGCGCAAGGCGGCAAAGCCTATTTGTCCGACAAAATTCTCGCCATCTACATCGTACTCAATCTGGTGCTCCAGTCGCAGTATGACGTGGGAACCAACGTGGCGCGCTCGGCCCTGGCCTGGGGCATCGATGTTGTGGTGCCCTATTACGCCATCAGTCGGTCGTTGAAGGAAGTAAAGGACTTCAGGGATGCCTTGATGAGCTTTGCCGTGGCCGCCATGTTGGTGTCGCTGGTGGGGGTCTTCGAATTCTTGCGGCACTGGATTCTCTATGCATCCGCAGGTAGCGCGCTGGGGGTGGAGTGGGAGCCCGGGTATCTCGCGCGCGGGGAGTTTCTGCGCGCATCAGCAACCAGTGGCCAGTCCATTGTGATGGGATATGTGCTGGCCATAGCGATTGGGTGCTTTCTGGCGCTACGCCGCTCCATCCCAAAGGGCTTCATGTATGCGCTGGGCCTGCTCCTACTGATTGCGGGTATTGTTGCGCCCTTGTCGCGCGGTCCCTGGGTTGGATTGGTTTTGATTCTGCTGGTTGTCACGTTGACAGGCGAAAAACCTGTGCGGCGTCTACTCAGATTTGGATTGATGGCGTTGCCAGCGGGTGTCGCGTTGCTATTTACCGACTATGGGCAGAAGGTAATAGATTACTTGCCCTTCGTCGGCACGGTGGACAAGGAGAATGTGACTTATCGGCAGAACCTGTTTGATACGTCTTCTCAAATTATTCTGGACAATCCACTTTTCGGATCAACCGACTACTTGCTCCATATGGAAGAGTTGCGCCAGGGGCAAGGCATCATTGACTTGGTCAATACCTACCTGATTGTTGGGCTCAACACTGGTTTTGTCGGCTTGGGCCTGTATGTGTCATTTTTCCTGCTGATCCTGTTTGCCGCGTTCAAACAAATGTTCAGATTGCCGATGGCTTCTGAAGCGCATGTATTTGGGCAAAGCCTGTTGGCTGTATTGATCGGTGCCTTGACTATCATCGCGACCGTAAGCCCGATTTACCATGTTCCCCTGTTGCTGTGGTCGCTTGCGGGCATGTGCTTGGCGTATTCCGCATCCAATCGTTTGATGCCTCGACTCTAAAGGGCATGCCCACGTTTGCTAGTTGGGTGGCGGCGGCGGGACATCAAACGCAGCCGCGACCAGTTCGGCGGGACGAGGCTGCGGTTTGAAGTATCCGTGCACAGCCTTCAATGTATGTTCGATGGTTGGAAACAGGGCAATCAGCGCTGTGATCCCTGCCCGTAGCCGGGAGAGACTCAGCGCGCGCTTGAGGGATGCCAAGATTTCTGGCGATGCACCCGACTGCTCCAACACGGCAATGTTTTCGGCAGCAAAAAGCATGTCGTTGGCCTTGTGCAGCTTCAGACGGCTAACGGCTTTAGGTGACAGTGTGTTGGGGAATGACGTGGCTCTATCCAATGCATTCACCGCGATCAAACTGATCATGGTGCGGACGCATTTGCTACAAACACCGCAGTTGTAGACCCCGCCACTAGACATCCAACACACACGTAACGCCGGTAGGGCAATAGGGTCCTCGGCGATGCGCTGAATCTTCTGCACGCGGGTGGCATCGCAGCCATCGTGCACAAACCGCAGGCGATCGCTGCTCCAGTGATAGTCGACCACGGGGTGGCTTGCCCAGGGAAACAAGCCCTGGTAGGTATGGGAGGACGCGATATAGATTTTGTGAAAATCTTCGGACAGCAGATGTCCAACAGTTGCCAGCACCGCCCCGTGCGCCTGGGTACCCCAGTCCAGGCGGGCACGCTCGATGGCTGCGCGCAGATTGGTCTGGACCACGACCAAGTTCTTCCCGAACTGGGTGGCCACATCGCGGGCCGCTGCCTCCGTAACCGCTGCTTGCTTGGTATCCGATAGTGGAATGTCCATGCCGAGAACGAGGATCAGGTCTGTGATTTCCTCACGGTGCTTGAGCAAGGTGTACAGAGAGTCGGCGCCACCGGAAAAGAAGGCCCCAACGCGCGTTCCGATCTTCGCCGGGATTGCTGTGGGCATGCGTGGGGCGTCCACCGGGGGCAGCGGCGCAAAACCAAACCACTGCTGAA
Source organism: Rhodoferax sp. GW821-FHT07G04 (assembly GCF_059418585.1). Taxonomy (NCBI): domain Bacteria; kingdom Pseudomonadati; phylum Pseudomonadota; class Betaproteobacteria; order Burkholderiales; family Comamonadaceae; genus Rhodoferax; species Rhodoferax sp. GW821-FHT07G04. Next base: position 1,982,321 of record NZ_JBWKQD010000001.1, on the reverse strand, counting down.
AAATGACGCCGATGTGTTGCAGTCCCTGCTGGTATTTGGCGGAGATGGGGCGGTCCACTTGCAGACACGCGCGCGCTTGCATAGCCAGCATGGCAGCTGCAGAAGCCAGCGCTTCGCCATTCAAGGCAATAGAGGCTCCTGAAGCGCTAAAAAAATACCGTGCGTTGCCAATCGCGATGGCAACGACATTGTGCTGTTCTGCAATGCTTTCGACTCTTAAGGTTTGCAAGGGCATATGTGGAGGATGCTAGAAAAGAAAACGCTGCAAGACGGTTCCCAGGAGCAAGCCTATAAGCAGAGCCCCCAGCGACCGCGCTTCGCGCAGTGGGGAGAGGAGCTTCTCCCGCGCCATCCCAAACCACAACACGGCAAAAACCGGTATCTCGGTAGTGGCGACCACCCACACAACCCCGACGATGCCGCCGCTATGCCAAGCCAGCGGAATGCCGAGCAATATCCAGCTAGCGCGGCAGGCGTTCTGTATCACTGCGAATTTGGGTTTGCCCAGGGCGAAGAGGCAAGCCTCACTGGTGCTCAGCACGGCAATCATCAGCAACCGGACGCACAATATTTGCAAAATCCAGCCGGCCGCCTGGTAGCGAGAGTCGTACATCAACGCTACGACGGGACTTGCGATGACCATCAATACGGCAATGGGCAGCACGATGACAAAATCGAAACCCAGGCGGGTCTTGTAAAACACCTCCTTCAAGCGGTGGCGATCCTGGTTGATGACCCGGCTTAGAGCGGGGTATAGCACCGCATTATTCAGCTTGCCGATCACGCCACTCACAATCTCGCTGATCATGATGGCAATGCTGTAGACACCCAGCATCTTGACATCCAGATAGTGGCCCAGCAGCATGCGGTCGCCTTGGGTGTAAATCAAAAAGATGATGCTGCTGAGAAACACCCACTTTCCGAAATGAAAAATGTCATGGACCGCCTCACGGTCCCATGCAAATCGATTCCTCGCACCCGGAAGCAACAGATGCGAGGCCGCCAAGAAGTACACGGCGCTGGCAAGGGCGGCACCAATCATGGCGCCCACCCCAGGTCTGAAGTAAGCCCAAACCACAATCACCAACAACCCAATCACCTCGTTGCTGAGTTCGATAAAGGTCAGCCGTCCATAGACCATCTGGCGTTGCTGGCTGTACACATTCGTTGAGTTGAAACCATTGATAGCCACGGTTAATCCAGCCAAAGGAACCAGCCACACCAGATCCGGCATCTTGTACCCGTAGGAAACCGGATAAGCGATCACACAAGCCACGACGAGAATCATGAAGCCGCGGAGCACTTTTGCCGTCCACAAGGTGTTGATGAAGCTCGGTTCGCGGGCTCTTTCATGGCGAATCGCCGCAGCAGCCAGCCCGGCATCTGACAGCATGGTCAACACATACAGGACTGACCATACGATGGCCATCACGCCATAGGCCTCTGGAAACAGCATCCGCGTCAGGATCAAGCTCTTACCAAGGCGGATCAATTGTCCCGCACCCACACTCAGCAAGGTCCAAGAAGATCCGGTCAGGACAGCCCGCTTCAGGGACGGGGTGCGTTGATTCATGGGTATGGGTGCCTCAAACTTGTATCGAATTGAAAAAGTGCCACCGTTTTTACGGGTTCAACGGGTCATAGGTGCAAGGGGTCGATGATAATTCCCTGTTACCCGCTGCTGCGCGCGCAAATCCCCACGGCATGATTGACGTTTCCACCATCATCGTTAGCTACAACACTGAGAATCTGCTGCGTGAGTGCATGGACAAGCTGCGCGCCGCAGCCCAAGGTTTGCGGGTGGAAGTCGTATTTGTAGATAACGCCTCCAAGGACAATTCAGTCGAACTGATCCAGCGAGAGTTCGCTGATTGTCCTCTTATTGTCAACAGCCAAAACATTGGCTTTGGACGTGCCAATAACCAAGCCTTGGCCGCCATCAGTGGCCGGTATGTATTGCTGCTCAATACCGATGCATTTGTGCCCCCGGAGGCTTTGACCGAGACGGTTGCCTACATGGATGCGCATCCGCAGTGTGGAATTCTAGGTACACGGCTCGAGGGACGTGACGGTGTGCTGCAGCCCAGTTGCCGGTACTTCCCAACACCATGGAATATTTTTCTTCACCGAACGGGTCTCAATCGGCTGTTCAGCGGTGTTCGCATGGTGGACGATATGGACTGGGCCCATGATGCAGTGCGCACCTGCGACTGGGTCGTTGGTTGCTACTACCTGGTCCGCAAAGAGGTGATTGCGCAAGTCGGTCTGTTTGACCCTCGGTACTTTTTGTACTTCGAGGAGGTGGACCATTGCTTTGCGGCCAAGAAGGCCGGGTGGGACGTGGTGTTCTATCCCCACACGCCGGTGGTTCACCTCGGTGGGGAAAGTGCCAAGTCCGACGGCGCGATCACCCCAGGCGGTAGGCAGTTGGAGGCCTTGCAGGTAGAGAGTGAGCTTCTGTATTTCCGGAAGAACCATGGACGGGCTGCTGTGTGGGGCAATGTATTGCTCACCGTGCTGGCTGACGGTATCAACGCTTTCAAACGCATCTTCAAACCTGGGGTCGCATTGGACGCCATAGCGGCTTGGAATCACACCGCCCTGGTGTGCTCCACGTTTGTGCGCACGCGCTGGGCTACCCAGCCAACCCGGTAGTGGACAGCATGGTTCAGCACAATGGTGCCAAACTGGTCGTGGTTGCCATCGGTCGAAATGAAGGCGATCGACTGAAGACCTGCCTTGCATCGGTTCTGAAGACCGGGTTGGCACGGGCGGTGGTGTATGTAGATTCAGGTTCCAGTGACGGCTCTGCAGACTACGCTCGGGGCTTGGGCTGCCAAGTCGTGGATCTGGATATGTCCCTCCCATTCACTGCAGCCCGCGCACGCAATGCCGGCTTCCAGCGAGCCATCCAGGTCGAGCCAGAAGCTGCTTATGTGCAGTTCATTGATGGCGACTGCGAGTTGCTACCCGACTGGCTTGGCGCGGCCCAATCCACCATGCAAAGCAACCCCGCAGTCGCGGTAGTGTGTGGGCGGCTTCGGGAGCGCTTCCCCGAGAAGAGCATCTATAACCAAGTCTGCGACAACGAGTGGAACACCCCCGTTGGCGAGGCGAAGGCCTGTGGCGGCATTGCGCTATTTCGCGTTGTGGCGTTCGAGTCCAGCGCGGGCTTTTTGGAAACACTGATTGCGGGAGAGGAGCCGGAGCTCTGTATCCGCCTGCGCGCTGCGGGCTGGAAGATTTTGCGGATCGACCAGGACATGGCCTTGCACGACGCGGCCATGCTGCGCTTTCGCCAATGGTGGGCCCGATCCAAGCGGACAGGTTACGCGTTCGCAGAAGGTGCGGCGCTGCATGGCAAGCCGCCGGAACGGCACTGGGTGCGTGAATCGCGCAGTGCCTGGTTGTGGGGAGCGGGCATTCCCGCGACGGCAATCGTGTTGGGTGCCGCCGCCAGCCCTTGGTGCTTGGCGTTGCTATTGGCATTTCCTGTGCAGGTGCTGCGGATTTACATGCGCATGCGCAGCACCCTGCCGGGTGCCGGATGGTATGCGACCTTGCTGGTCGTGGGCAAAGTGCCGGAGGTCCTGGGCCAATTCCAGTTCCTGCTGAACCGCGTTCTGGGCAAGCGTGCCATATTGATCGAGTACAAGTGATGTTTTATTGCACGCCATGACCACACGCATTGCCTATTTCATCAACCAGTACCCCAAGGTCAGCCACAGCTTTATCCGACGGGAAATTCTGGCGCTGGAGCGCCAGGGATTTGAGGTGCAGCGCATTGCTCTGCGTGGTTGGGCTGACGTGGTTGCGGATCCCGAAGACCTGGCCGAGAAGAGTCGCACGCAATATGTATTGCAGGGCGGTGTACTGCCTTTGGTATGGGCTGCGTTATGCACCCTGTTCAAAGCGCCCCTGCGTTTCTGGTCGGCGCTGGTCCTGGCGGCAAAAATGTCGCGTCATGCGGATCGATCACTTCCTTACCATTTGATCTACTTGGCTGAAGCCTGTCGCATACTGCCCTGGCTGCATCAACAGGGCGCAGGTCATATCCATGCCCACTTCGGTACCAACAGCGCCGAAGTCGTCATGCTGGTCAACGCGCTTGGGGGGCCTGGGTATAGCTTTACCGTGCATGGCCCCGAAGAGTTTGACAAGCCGCAGTTCATTCATCTGGGCGAGAAAATACGCCGGTCCCAATTTGTGGTCGCTATCAGCTCCTTTGGTCGCAGCCAGCTGTACCGTTGGGTGGATCACACCCAATGGCCCAAGATCCATGTCGTGCATTGTGGGCTGGAAGCCTCCTTTCATAGCGGACATCCCACCGACCCGCCCGATGTACCGCGCCTGGTTTGCGTGGGGCGCCTGTGTGAACAGAAGGGGCAATTGTTGCTGGTGCAAGCGCTCGCCAGCCTGCGGCAGCGTGGCATTGCCTGTGAGTTGGTGCTGGCGGGAGATGGTGAGATGCGCGCCGAGGTAGAGGCACTCATCGTCCAAAATGGTTTGCAAAAGCAGGTACGCATCACAGGGTGGATCAGCAGTACCCAGGTGCGCGAGGAACTGCTGGCCGCACGGGCCCTGGTCTTGCCAAGTTTTGCCGAGGGCTTGCCGGTCGTCATCATGGAGGCCATGGCATTGCGCCGCCCGGTGCTGACGACGGCGGTGGCGGGCATACCAGAGCTGGTCAGCCACGGGGAGGTCGGTTGGTTGTTTTCTGCGGGTGCTGTTGATGCATTGGCGCAGGCCATGGAACATTGCCTTGCCACCCCCACCGCCCGATTGGCGGAAATGGGGGCTGCAGCGCACACACGCGTATTGCAGCGACATTCCATTGATACCGAGGCTGCCAAACTGGCGGAGCTTTTGCAGAGAGCCGGGATATGACCGTTCTGTCGAGCGCACTGCTAATCGTGACCCTGGTGCTGCTGGTGCCCTGTATGGTGCTGCTGGTGCAGGTGCTGGCTGCTTGGCTTGCCATCGAAAAAAACGAAAAAATGCCGCGGGATCCCGTTGAGGCCAGCCCCGAGCGTCTTGAGGTATGCCTGCTGATGCCTGCCCACAACGAGGCCGCCGGTATTGCGACTGTGTTGCAAGCGCTGTTGCCCCAACTGAGGTCGGGTCGACGGCTGCTGGTGGTCGCAGACAACTGCACCGACGCCACTGCAGATATCGTTCGGGCATGCGCAGGCTCGTCGGGGTTCGTGGAAGTCATAGAGCGGCATAACGACCAACTGCGTGGCAAAGGCTATGCGTTGGACCATGGGGTGCGGCATTTGGAACGCAATCCACCGGATATCGTGGTGGTCGTAGATGCGGACTGTCTGCTCTCACCCGGTGCAGTAGACACGCTGGCCCGCCAATGTGCAGCATCGAACAGACCGACGCAAGCACTGTATTTGATGCGGTCCCCGGTGGGGGCTGGCGTAAAGACTCGACTGGCTGAGTTGGCTTGGTTGGTCAAAAACAAAGTGCGCGCTCTGGGTTATCACCGGCTGGGGTTGCCGTGCCAGTTGATGGGGACCGGTATGGCTTTCACTTGGCCGCATATCAGTCAAGCGAAGCTCAGCACAGGCCACATTGTTGAAGATATGCAGTTGGGAATTGATTTGGCCTGCCAAGGTGTAGCCCCCATTTTTTGCTCCGACGCACTGGTGACCAGTGCGTTCCCGGTTGCAACGGAGGGCTTGCAAACCCAGCGCACCCGCTGGGAGCACGGGCATTTGGGTGTCATCGTTACACAGGTGCCTAGGCTTCTATGGCAAGCCTGTACCAGCGCCAATGGCTCTTTGCTGGCCATGGCACTGGATCTCTGCGTGCCGCCGCTGGCGTTGCTGGTTCTATTGACCGTAGGCACAGGTGTGGCTGGCATGGCACTGTCTGGGTTGGGCGGAAGCGCATTGCCCGCGCTGCTATCCGGCTTGATGATCACCATGCTCGGATTGGCGGTCTTGTTGGCCTGGTGGCGCTTTGGACGCAGCATCATCAGCCTGAGGCAGTTGTGCCATGTGCCTCTTTATGTCTTGGCAAAGGTCCCGTTGTACTTTTACTTTTTGATCAAGCGGCAAAGCGCTTGGGTGCGCAGCAAGCGCGATGGTGAGCTATGAAGAGCCAGGCTCCCGACTTCAATCGCAACGTCCATTCTCTATTGGGCCTGCCTTTCGATGCCATCACGCTGGACGATGCGGTGGCCCGCATCCGCATGGCGATAGATAACCGGACGCCGTGCTTTGTTTCCACGCCCAATCTCAATTTTTTGATGGCTGCCCAGAAGAACGCGGCCTTTCGGGACTCTGTCGTCCACAGTGACCTGAGCCTGGCCGACGGCATGCCGGTAGTCTGGCTTGCACGACTCATGGGAATTCCCATTCCCGAGCGGGTGGCAGGGTCGGATGTATTTGAGGCATTGCGCAATGGCCATGGCAAGCCGATCAAGGTCTATTTCTTTGGCGGGCCTCCGGGCATTGCTGAGCGGGCCGCGCAGCAGATCAACACCGAGCACAAGGGCATGGAATGCGTGGGCTTTGAGTCGCCCGGCTATGGATCGGTGCAGGACATGAGTAGCGCTAGCACCCTTGAAAGGATCAATCAATCGGGCGCGGACTTTCTGGTTGTCTCTTTGGGGGCTGCCAAGGGACAAGCCTGGATTGAACACAATTTGGAGGCTCTCAACGTTCCCGTTGTCAGCCATTTAGGCGCAGTTGTTAACTTCGTCGTGGGAAGTGTGCAGCGTGCGCCACGTTGGATGCAGAAAACGGGATTGGAGTGGCTGTGGCGGGTGAAGGAAGAGCCGGAGCTGTGGCGACGCTATTTCAATGATGGTCGTGCGCTGCTCAAGTTGTTGGTGACCAAAATCCCCTTGGGCTTGCGCTACCGCTGGCAGTTCAAGAGCATCGCCCACGGGGATCAAAATACACCTTCTTTCAAGTGCATAGAGTCTGCGGATGGGACGCACTTGCAGTTGTTCGGAAACTGCACACAGGAAAATGTTTCGGCATTCCGAGCGGCCTGCACCCGATGGTGTGAGTCCGGGAAAGATTACACGATCGATACCAGCAATATCTGCTACATCGACACTGCATTCCTAGCTCTGCTGCAGATGCTTCAGGCCCATGGCCTGAGGCGTGGTAAACCCATACAGTTTGTGTCTGCATCGAATACGAGCCGGCACAGCCTTCATATCCGTAGCGAAATAGGCCTGCCAACCATGGCGCTTACCCTCCCCCACTGACTGAATTGATTGACCGACAACTCCCATGCACGCAGTAAAAAATTTGGAAGAGTATCTGACCCAGTTCTCCGGGCAAACGGTGGTGTACTGCCCTAATCCTGGCAATGCTGGCGACGGCATCATTGCCAATGCGACGTACCAGCTTTTCGACAAACTGAATATCCAGTATGAATATGTATCAACGGACGTCGGCTTGCAAGCCACCGCCGGTAAGGTCGTGGTGTATGGAGGCGGTGGTAACCTGGTCCAGCCCTACCCCAATGCGCGCGATTTCATAGAGAGGCACCATCAGAGCGCGGCCAGGCTGGTGGTATTGCCCCATACGATCCGGTCGTATCCGGAGTTGTTCGAGCAGATGTCCGCCAATGTGGATCTCTTCTGCAGAGACCTGCCATCCTACGAGTTCATGTCGGGTACCAAAACCCGCGCAAATGTCTATATGGCACACGACGTGGCATTGCACAGCAATGTTGATCTGACGCTGCAATACCGATCAACGCACGCCAAAGAATGTCGCGATGGGGTTTTGCTCTCTCGCAGAGCAAAGCGAGGTATCCGTAAGGCATTCCACAGCGTTCGCAATGTGCACCATCCCAAGATTCTCAATGTTTTTCGGGAGGACGTAGAGCGAACATCTGTCGCTATTCCGTTCTCAAATGTAGACCTCTCGCAAACTTTGTGCGGACTCGATATGTCGCCATTCCATGCGCGTGAAACAGCCAATGTTTTCTTTGATTTCATCAATCGGCATGATGTGGTGAACACCAACCGACTGCATGTTTGCATCGCCTCATTGTTATTGAACAAGGAAGTGCATTTCTATGACAACTCCTATGGCAAGAACATGTCAATCTTCAACTTCTCGTTGAAAGACCGGTTTAAGAAGTTGACAATGCATGCAACCTAGGTATGGTCGCACCGCACCTGCCAGATTCAAATCCTCGAGTGCTGTGAACACTTGACATCAACCTTCCCACCATGATTTCCAACAATACATTTCTCGCTTGCTTTGACAAGGTATTTGTCATCAACTTGGTTGAGCGAACCGATAGGCGCAAGGCAATTGGCAGCGAGCTGGATTGGCTAGGGGTGTCCGATCGAGACAAGATAGAGATTTTCCCGGCGGTCAAGCCCAAGGATGCCGGGGGATTTCCCAGCATAGGCGCGCGTGGCTGTTTTATGAGCCATCTTGAAATCCATCGCTTGGCCCGTGACCGCGGCATGAAAAGAATTTTGATTGTTGAAGACGATTTGATGTTCAACAACTTTCTCAAGAGGCACCAGGAAGCGGTTGCGCGACACGTCCAAGCCGATGGCTATGACATCGTTTACCTGGGCCACATGGTGGATTGCGAGACCGGAGGGGCCTTGCGATTTGAGAAGTATGAAAAGCCGCTGATGCAGTCACACTTCATCGCTTTCCGTGGTGATGTGATTGCGCACTTGGTCAACTGCTTTGAAGCCATGCTGGAACGCCCGCCTGGCCATCCGGATGGTGGACCGATGCATGTCGATGGCGCCTATTCCACTTTCCGCATGCAACATCCCGAATGCGTGACGCAGATCGCGGTGCCCAATCTGGGGTTTCAGCGCCCATCGCCCAGCGATATCGCCGGGTTTCGATGGTTTGACAAGATCATCGGGTTGAAGACTCTGGCGGCGGCAATGCGCAGACTGCGCATCCTGTGGTTGCGCTACGCATAGGCCTGGTTTGCGGATCGGAGAACGTCACGGGCATCAACTGCCTTTGCCGAAGCTGGGTCGTACGGATGCAATCCAGGGGTTCGCGCGGGTGCGATGAACGAAAGCACCTTTGAGTTTGAGTGCATTCTTCTCCAGTAAGTGCCAAGACAAAATGGCCATGGTCAGTGTGAAGACAGAAGACAGACTCACCATTGCCAGTACCGAAACACCAGGCGACAAAGCCGCAATGGCTTGCTGAATAGGGAATGCGTAGATATACACGCCGTATGAATAGTCCCCCATCCGGTTGTAGCGTCTGATCGGTCCTGAAGGGACGTAGACCAAAAAGAATACGGTGTACGCGAGCGTCATGACGTAGAAGGCAAAGAAAAGTCTTCTGTCGAGTTGAGCCGTCATCAGCAAACCGATTACGCAAATCCAAAATGCCGTGCGCGAGAGGGTGATTTTGTGTTTCAACACGTAAAAGCCTGCGCCACTGAAGAACATGAAGAAGAGTTTCATGAACCACCCTTCGATTTCAGTATCGAACAGCAAGTGGCCCGTCAGAAGGATTACGCCTGATGCGGTCATCGCCGTCAGGATGGCGAGTTTGAACAGTTTCGCCCGGTCCGCTATCCATGCGCCCAATGCGAGCCACACTGCAAGCAGAATGCCGTACATGTAAATCTCGTATGGCATAGTCCACAGCGATCCGTTGACTGCATTTTTCAAGGGATTGAAAGGGAAGACGCCCGGCAGCGTCCATCCGACATCAAAAACGAGAGTGGCACATTTCAAGAAATAGGAGTAAGTCTTGGGTGCGGTGAGATAGGTGAACAGCGAGAGTGATGTGAAGTAACTGCCCAGTACAAAGACGACGAGCAACAACATCACAATCAATGCGGGGAATATTCGCAGCACGCGCGCCCAGAAAAAAGCGATCGCACTTTGTGTCTTCAGAAGGCTTGCAGTAACCAGAAAGCCGCTGATGATGAAAAATATGTCGACGGACATAGAACCTAACGTCATACCAAGACTGCCGCGGAGCGGCTCGGCATTTGCGTTGCCTGTCGATAGTGCAAAGCTGTGTGTTACCAGCACGGCAAATGCAGCGACGATGCGCATCAAATGGAAATTGTTGTCGGAATGGCCTGCGTATGCTGCTAGTTTCATGGAATCTCAAAATTAGAAAGGCTCTGAAGCTCCTCGGCTAAGAGAAAGTGTAGAGCAGGCCTTGCGCCTAACACCGCTAGATATAACTCCTTACAACCATTCAATGCAACAACTCAAACACTTGTTACACCGTTGCGGTATTCGCATAGCGCTTAGCCTGATCGTATTGTCCACTGCACCAATGGCTTGGGCGCAAACGTCGTCCACCTACATTGCCAGCGTGGACGAGAAGACCGGCCTGCCCATGCTTGTCAAAAATGGGGTGAATGCGATGACGCCCTCTTTTGCATTCTGGGGCGCCAAATGGTCCTGGGCAGGCCTTGAAACAGGAGCGGGTGTCAAGGTGGTTGCTCCATACCATTACAGCTTGGTGGGCAAGAGCAAACCACTGGACGTTGACCTCGTGGCCGATATTCAGAAGCCTTCCGCTCGGCAATTGGTCTGGGCGCTGAACTTGGAGGCCCATGGTTCACGTCCGGAGGTGATTGGCGGGGGCATGGTTTTCAAGTTTGATCTGGCCAACTTTGGTACGGAAATGGGGGAGCCTGCCTTGTTACCCGACAACCGCGGGTGGGTCTGGGGACGCGACGGCAAGGCGCGACTTGAGATGCGTTTCGAGCCCCCGTTGGCGAGCGTCTATTTCGAGCAGGACAAGAAAACCGAAGTCCGGGCCTTTTTCTACAAGAATGCCATCGCACAGGGCAGACTCCAACATACGATTACGCTGACCGTGTCTGGTGACATGGGCATAGGCCCCACTGCAGGTGAACGCTTCGGATTGACGGACCCGTCGACTTGGCCGACAGACACCGTGGACTGGAAGACCGCACCTGTGGACCTGGCCTTTTTGAACGCAACCGAAGCGCCGGCCGGTAAGCGCGGCTTCGTGAAGGCGGTGGGTGAACGACTGCAGTTTGCCGATGGCAGTCTCGCCCGTTTTTGGGGCACCAATATATCGGCCTATACCTTGTTCGGCACACCGAAAGAGGCCGTGCGCGAGCAGGCCCAACGCCTGTCCAAGCTGGGATTCAACCTGGTTCGGTTGCATCACCACGATTCGCCCTGGGTAACGCCCAATGTGTTTGGAGACGCCAAGGTGGTGACCGACACCCGACGACTCAATGCGGAGGCCATGGACAAGCTGGACTGGTGGATCAAATGCCTGAAAGACGAAGGTATTTACATCTGGATGGACCTCCATGTGCAACGCGCCTTCAAGGCGGCCGACAACATCTTTGGTTTTGACGAAATCCGCAAAGGCAAAGAAGTGGCCGATCTCAAGGGCTATAGCTATGTGAACCCCAGCATCCAGAGCGCGATGCAGCGCTTCAATGAAGCCTATGTCACGCACGCCAACCCCTACACCGGCAAAGCCTACAAGGATGAGCCGGCGATTGCAGCGATGCTGATCACCAACGAGAACGACATCACCCACCACTTTGGCAATTCCTTGCTGCCCGACAAAAAGGTGCCGGAACACAACCGCCTGTATACCGCCGAAGCCGATAGCTTTGCCCGCGCCCAGGGGCTTCCCAAAGACAAGGTGTGGCGATCCTGGGAATATGGCCCTTCCAAACTGTTTTTGAACGATCTGGAACGACGGGTCAACGCAGAGATGTTGGCCCAGCTGCGCGGCCTGGGCGTGCAAGTGCCCATTGCCAGCACCAGCACCTGGGGTGGCAATCCCCTGAGTTCTCTGCCGGCATTGACGGTGGGCGACATCATCGATGTGCACGCCTATGGCGGCCTGGGGCAGTTGGAAAAAAGCCCGCTGACTGCGCCCAATATCGCGCACTGGATGGCGGCGGGACAGGTGGCCGGCAAACCCATGACGGTCAGCGAGTGGAATGCCGAGCCCTTTCCCACACCGGACCGCCATACCCTGCCGCTGTTTGTGGCTGGTATGGCCAGCCACCAAGGGTGGGATGCCCTGTTGCAATACGCCTACTCGCAAGAGCCGATCAGAGGGCCAGGCAGCGCCTCCAACTGGCATGCCTACAACGATCCCGCGCTATTGGCCATGCTGCCCGCCGCGGCACTGATGTACCGCCAGGGCCATGTACACGAAGCGACGAGCACCTATGTCTTCGATCCTGGCGCCGAAATGCTGTTTCAGCAACCACTGTCACCGGCCAATGCGGTGGCCTTGCGCACGGCCGCCGAGGTGGGCAAGTTGGTGGTGGCCATGCCAGCTACCCCGTCACTGCCGTGGCTGAGCAGAAGCACCTGGCCATCGAACGCCCAGGTGCTACGCAACCCCGTAGCGTCGGTGGTGGAACCGGACGCGTCGCAGGCGACCAGCGATACCGGGGAACTTGTCCACAACTGGGCGCGTGGAACCTACACCATCAACACCCCGCGCACCCAGGCGGCGATGGGATGGTTGGGCGCGGAAGCCGTGCGCCTGCAAGACATTGGCATCAAGCTTCGCACGCCCAATGCCAGCATCGCGGTCCAAAGCCTGGACGGCGCGCCCATTGCACAATCCAGAAACCTGATGCTGTCTTTGGGCAGCCGCGCGGTGCCCCCAGCCAACAAGCAACCCCCCTTTCATGTCGAGCCACTGGAAGGCGAGTTGCAGGTTCGCGCGCCCAAGGGACTGAAGCTGACCAAGCGGGATGCGCAACAGCAACTCAAAGAGGTCCCCGTGAATTACCGGGATGGTGTCTACACCATCAAGCTGGACGCCAAACTGCAATCGAATTGGTTGTTTTTGCGTGCGGCACAATAGATAAAAACGCAATGGTCACAGGAAGGAAAACCCGATGGATTTGAGACGAAGCAAGCTGCAGGGCTTGGCCGCGCTGCTGAGCGCTTGCTTGGTGGCTTGCGGCGGGGGCGGAGGGGGTGGGGCAGCGCCAACGCAGAGCAACAGCCCGACGACACCCATTCCCATCGTGTCGCAGCAGCGCGTGGGTGTGGGGGTCGGTGCCTTGAGCTATTACGACCGCAGCTTCGCCATGGCCGATGCGGCCCGCCATGCCCAGCCCAGGGGGCTGGATTGGTCGTACGACGTGGCGGCCGACGCCAACGGCAACCCAGGCCGCGATTTTCAACTGATTTATTCATCCACCAAGATCGGCGCCGGGACCTACAAGCTGCAATTCAGCGGGCGCGCCACGGTCACGGCCGGCGGTGCCGGCAACGTGCAAAACGCCAGCTATGACGCCGCCAGCAACACCAGCAAGGCTGATCTGGTGCTGTCCAGCGATGTCTCCGGCAATGCCTGGCTGGTCTTCAGGGACACTTACCGCAGCAGCACCTCCACCAAGGGAGACGGTGTCAGCAACATCCGCTTGTGGCGACCCGGCTATGCCACCGATGGCTCGGCACTGTTTACCACCGAGTTCCTGGCGGCCATGCGCAAGTTCAAGCTGATACGGGGCATGGATTTTGTCAGCGCCAACACCAACCCGCAGTCCACGTGGAGCGAGCGCACCAAACCCAATTTCTTTGGCTTTACCGGGGACAGCGGCCAGAGCTGGGAGTTGCTGATAGCGCTGGCGAACGCGAGCGACCGCGACGTCTGGTTGAATGTGCCGGTGCGTGCGGATGACGACTACATCCGCAAACTGGCGCAGTTGGTTAAGTACGGCAGTGACGGCGTCACACCCTACAGCGGCCCCCAGGCCAACCCGGTGTATGCACCGCTGAAGCCCGGCCTGCGGGTCTATGTGGAGTATGGCAACGAGGTCTGGAATTTCGGCCCGGGTTTCAGAGGCTTTGGCTGGGCACTGGAGCTGGCCAGTGCGCGCAAAGGCGACACCACGCACCCCATAGCGTTTGATGGCCCGCAGTCGGACCAATACCTGGCACTGCGGCGCTGGATTGCCTACCGCTCTGCCTTCATCAGCCTGAGCTTTAGAGATGTATTTGGCGATGCGGCCATGATGGGTACGGTGCGTCCCATTCTTGCCAGTCAGGTGGGCAATGCCAACACCTACCTATCGACTGGCTTGGCATGGGCACAAGCCTTCTACGGACAAGTGCGTCCTTCCACGCCGCTGAACCCCGTTGCTCGGTCGCCTAGCGATCTTTGGTATGGCGGCGGTGGCGCTGCCTACTACGAATCAAGCTTGGATCCCAAGGAGGCCAGTGCAGGCAGCTTGGATGGCTATTTTGCCAACCTGCCGACGCCTGCGTTTGCCAAGAGTTCGGTGACAGACTCCATCTGGGTGCACGCCTATGGCCTGAAATACGTGGCCTATGAAGGGGGGCCTGGCCCCGGGGGGAGCAACGCAACCGGAACAGTGGCGGGGGCGGCCATTTCGCCTGTCTTCAACAACGACGCGCGCATGAAGGACCGCATGCTGCTGGCCCAGGACATCTGGGACCAGGCGGGTGGTGACGAACTGGTGTACTACGTCTACAGCAGCTCTGCACCCTGGAGCTTCACCAACGAGCTGACGCCGCAGACCGTGTCCGACACCAGCTCCGTGAAGCTGCAGGCGGTAGACGCGATCAATGCCAAATCCAAGCCCGCCGTGACCTTGGGCACGCTCGTGCCTGCAACCGTGAATCTGAAGTCGGCCGCTTCCCAGACCATTGGCTCTGATGCGGCCGACTGGGCGGTAAACGGCTCCAGCTATCTGTTGCGGCCCGCGGCCGCCAGTCCCTACATCATGGTGCCTTTGCGTACCTCTGCGGCGGGCAGTTACAAGGTCTCGCTCAACATCGCGACCAAGGTCACTGGTTCGGTCGCGCTCTATGCCAATGGCAGCAGCGTGGGAACCATTGCATTGGCACCCGACGCCACAGACACCGCGACGGTCAGCTCCAAGTTGACAGTAGCCTTGCCGGCAGGCCTGTCCGTGCTGCGCCTGGAATCACCCAAAGGCTTGGCCGATATTTTTGTCAAGGACGTGGTGGTCGAATGAGTGGTATGGATAAAAACATCTTGGTCACCGGCGGTGCCGGCTATATTGGCAGCCACACCTGTGTGGAGTTGCTGAACGCAGGCTACGCGGTCACCGTGTTCGACAACTACTGCAACAGCAAGCCGGAGGCCTTGAACCGTGTGGAGCGCATCACCGGCAAGTCTGTGGCCCGCGTGCAGGGCGATGTGCGGGACCGTGCAGCGCTGGAGGCTGCGCTGCGCAACAGTGGCGCCACGGCCGTCATCCACTTCGCGGGCCTGAAAGCCGTTGGTGAGTCGGGTGAGAAGCCGCTGGCCTATTACGACAACAACGTCGTCGGCACGCTGCGTCTGTTGGAAGCCATGCAAGCCTGTGGCGTCAAATCAATGGTGTTCAGCTCGTCTGCCACCGTCTATGGCGCGCCCCAGTTTCTGCCCTATACCGAGGCCCACCCCTTTGCCCCCACCAACCCCTATGGCCGCACCAAGCTGATGGTGGAAGACATCCTGCGTGACGCCTTTGCCAGCGATGCCAGTTGGCGCTTCGCTATCCTGCGCTATTTCAACCCGGTGGGTGCGCACGAGAGCGGGCTGATCGGTGAAGACCCCCAAGGCGTGCCCAATAACCTGATGCCGTTTGTGGCCCAGGTGGCGGTTGGCCGGCGCGAATACCTCAGCGTGTTTGGCAATGACTACGAAACTCCGGACGGTACCGGTGTGCGCGACTACATCCATGTCACCGACCTGGCCGAGGGCCATTTGCGGGCGCTGCAGTGGATGGCGGGCGCTGGCAATGGTCTCTGCCAGGCTTTCAACTTGGGCGCCGGCATTGGATATAGCGTATTGGAACTGGTCCGTGCGTTTGAGGCGGCCAGCGGTAAATCCGTGCCTTACCAAATCAAGCCGCGCCGTGCCGGCGATCTGGCGGGTTTCCACGCCAATGCCGATTTGGCACTGCAGAAACTCGGCTGGCGGACCACGCGCGATCTGCAAGCCATGTGCGCCGACACCTGGCGCTGGCAAAGCAACAACCCGCAGGGTTACCCCGAAGCGGCCTGAGCTGCGCAGCAGTTGTGCGCTGCAACATAGTGTCACAACTTCGAATAAGAACTGCCATCTGCCAGCGGTAAACTCGCGGCCCGAGGTCGCCTTAGCGGGCGCCTTTCAATTGCAGGAGCAGAGTTTGACAAAAGGCATGATTTTGGCGGCTGGGCAAGGCACACGTGTGCGGCCGCTGACCAAAGATTTACCCAAGCCCATGGTGCCGTTGCTGGGCAAGCCGGTCATGGAATACCTGATCGAGCACATGGCCCGCCACGGTGTGCGGGAAATCATGGTCAATGTGGCCTACCACCACCGCAAGATCGAGCACTATTTTGGTGATGGCAGCCGCTGGGGCGTCGAGATCGGCTATTCCTACGAAGGCGTGCTGGACCATGGCGACATTTTGCCGCGCCCCCGCGGCTCGGCCGGTGGCATCCGCCACATCCAGGATTTTTCAGGATTCTTTGATGAAACCACGCTGGTGCTGTGTGGCGATGCGCTGATTGACCTGGACATTGGCGCCGCCGTGCGCGAGCACAAGGAAAAGGGCGCGGTTGCCAGTGTCGTGGGCCTGGATGTGCCCAAGGACCAGGTGCCCTACTACGGCATCGTCGTGGCCGACAAGAATGGACGCGTTCAGTCCTTCCAGGAAAAGCCTCGCCCCGAAGAGGCCAAGTCCACACTGGCCAGTACCGGCATCTACCTGTTCGAGCCCAGCGTCATCGACCACATCCCGCCGGGGCAGAACTTTGACATCGGCTCGCAACTCTTCCCCCGACTGGTGGAGCAGGAGCTGCCCTTCTTTGTGCAAGACCGCTTCTTCAACTGGATAGACATCGGCCGCGTCAGCGACTACTGGTCGGTGCTGCAACGCGTCTTGCGCGGCCAGGTGGCGCACATGAACGTGCCCGGACGCCAGGTGCGCCCCGGCGTATGGGTGGGCTTGAATACCCGTATTGACTGGGACAGCGTGGAGATCGAAGGCCCGGTCTACATCGGCTCCAGCGTCAAGGTCGAGCCGGGCGCTCGCATCATCGGGCCCACCTGGATTGGCCACGGTAGCCACATCCGGGCCGGGGCCAGTGTGACGCGCTGCGTGCTGTTTGACTACACCCGCATCGGCCAGGATATGGCTTTCTCGGAAATGATTGTGTCGCCCGACTACTGTGTCGACAACAAGGGCGGCGCCGTATACCGCGGTGACGACAACTGCAAGCTGCGCTGGAGCGACGCGCGGGCCTGACAAAAAAGCAAGGCGCTACATTTTGTGTAGCGCCTTGGTTATATTTGACGAGGGCTAGAGGCTGACTTTTTGAAAAACCACCAGCCAAGACCCTCAAAAACCCTGGATTGGGTATTTTGAACACGGGGTGCAGGCCATGGCTTGCACCCCGTGCTGCTTTCAGCTTACGAAGCCTGCACCACCTGAATCAGGCCATCGCGCTTGCCGCCGGTGACGCGGTTGTAGGCCAGGCGCACCATGCGGTAGACAAAGCGACCCATAACCAAGAACGCGATCGCCTCGCCAAAGGTCAGCACAAAAGCCCAGAAGCCATTCCAGCGCTCAGCCCGCGCCTTGAACTTGGCCACCATGTGGTCGCGCTTGATCTCGATGCTGTCGTAGAACGTGGGCACCACCAGCAGCGTCAGCAGCGTGGAGGTGATGGTGCCGCCAATGATGGCCACCGCCAGCGGCTGGTAGAACTCGCCACCTTCACCTAGGCCCAGAGCCACGGGCAGCATACCGGCGATCAGCGCGAACGTGGTCATCAGGATCGGGCGCAGCCGCACGCGTCCGGCATCCATCAAGGCCTGTTCGCGGTCCACACCCTCGGCCTCGCGCTTGCGGGCGGCGTCCAGCAGCAGAATGGCGTTCTTGGCGACCAGGCCCATCAGCATGATGATGCCGATGAAGCTCATCAGGTTCAGCGTGCCGCGGGTGATCAGCAGCGCCAGCACCACGCCGATCAGCGACAGCGGCAGCGACAGCATCACGGCCAGCGGGGCGGTGAACGAGCCGAACTGCATCACCAGGATCAGGTACATCAGCCCAATGCCGGACAGCAGCGCAATCAGCATCTCGGTGAACAGCTCTTTCTGGCTTTGGCCGGCGCCACCCAGCGACAGGCCATAGCCCGGCGGGTAGTCAAAGGACTTGGCCAGCTTCAGCGCGTCGTCGGTTACCTCGCCGTTGGAGCGGCCCTGCACGTTGGCCGACACGGTGATGTTGCGCTTGCCATTCGTATGCTCAATGCCGGACGGGCCCTTGCCCATGCTGACGGTGGCGATCTGGTCCAGCGGCACCATCATGTTGGTGCCGGACACGGCGATGGGCAGGCGTTCGATGTTTTCCTTGCTGACACGGTCATCGGGGTGCAGGCGCACCGCCACGTCTCGCGTCTCACCGGTGGGGTCCACCCAGTCGCCGACCTCGATACCGGCAAAGGCCACGCGCAGGGCCTGTGCCGCGTCGTTGGCCGAAATGCCCATGGAGTTGGCCAGGCCACGGTTGAGTTCGATCTTCAGCTCTTTCTTGGGGTCTTGCTGCGACAGGCCCACATCCACCGCACCGGGTATCTGGCGCAGTTTGTCCATGTAGGCGCTGGTGATTTCCAGCAGCTTGCGCGAATCCGGGCCGGTGAAGTCGATCTGCACGGGCTTGCGTGCGCCATTGTTCAGGTCGTCCATGACCGTGTATTCGGCGCCCACCAGCGTGCGAATCTTCTCACGCAGCTCGGTTGCAATCTCCTTGGCGCCGCGCTTGCGGGTGTTGCGCTTGCCGATGTCCACATAGATGCGGCCACCGCTGGCGGTGATGTTGCTGTTGGTGTCCTTGGTCTCGGCAATGGTGCGGGCCACTTCGGCGGCACGCTCCATCTTCAGGCGTGCATATTCGACCGAGGACGAGGCCGGCGTGCGTACCTCGATCATCAGGTTGCCCGAGTCCGACGTGGGCAAGAAGGCGCTGCCGCCCACGGTGGCTTGCAGGGCCAGCGCGCCAACCAGGCTCAGCACTGCAATGGCCGTCATCCAGCGCCGGTGGTGCAGGGCCCAGGCAATCACATTGCCGTAGCGGTCGGCCTGGTGGTCAAACCAGTCGTTGAAGCGTGCCAGCACCGCACCCAGGCCCTTCTTGGGGGCCGTGTGGTGGTCAGGTGGGTCGCCCCAGTAAGCCGACAGCATGGGGTCCAGCGTGAACGAGATCGCCAGGCTGACCAGCACCGAGCAGGTCACGGTCAGCGCAAAGGGGCGGAACCATTCACCGGACACGCCGGGCATGAAGGCCACCGGGATGAACACCGCAATGATGGAGAAAGTGGTGGCCGCCACGGCCAAGCCGATTTCGGCCGTGCCCTCCAGCGAGGCCGTACGCCGGTCTGCACCCATCTGCATATGGCGCACGATGTTCTCGCGCACCACAATCGCATCGTCAATCAGCACACCAATCGCCAGCGACAGGCCCAAGAGCGTCATGAAATTCAGCGTGAAGCCGCACAGCCAGACCGCAATGAAGGCGGCAATGACGGACGTGGGCAGGCTCAGTGCCGTGATCAGCGTGGAGCGCCAGGAGTTCAGGAAGGCATAGACCACAAAGATGGTCAGCACCGCGCCCAGCATCAGTGACTCGATGACGTTGTTCAGGCTGCGCTGTGCGTCCACGCCGCCATCGCGGGTGATTTCCAGCTTGGTGCCGGGGTTGTCTTTCTCAAAGCCGGTGTTGATTTCCTTGACCAGCTTGCGGATGTCGCTGGCCACGCTGACCGTGCTGGCATCGCGCGAGCGGGTTACCAAGATACCCACATTGGGCTTTGCGCTGCGTATGCTCAGTGAGTCGATGTCGGCGAAGTTGTCCTTGATCGTGGCCACTTGCGCCAGGCGCACGATCTGGCCGCCAAAGCGCTTGACGACGATGTTCTGGAACTCTTCGGGTGACTCGATGCGCCCCACCAGGCGGATGCTTTCTTCGTCCAGCGTGCCGCGCACTTTGCCCACCGGGGCATTGGTGTTTTGTGCGCGCAATGCGGACACCACGTCACCGACCGATACGTTGAATTCACGCAGTCTCTCGGCGCGCAGCAGCACCGAGAGTTCACGCTTCAGCGAGCCGTTGATCGTGACCGTGGCCACGCCGGGTATGGCGCGCAGCTTGTCGGCCAACGTGTCCTCGGCCAGGCGCGAGATCTCGGCATGGCTTTGCTTGCTGCTGGACAGCGCCATGTTCATGATGGGCTGGGCTGCGGGGTCGAAGTGGCGCACGATGGGCTCGCGCATTTCGGTCGGCAGCTTGTAGCGCACGCTGGAGATCACGGTGCGCACATCGTCCGCTGCCTCGATCATGTTCTTCTTGAAAGAGAACTCGATCCAGAAGCTGGCATTGCCTTCGCTGCTCGTGGAATAGACGTCGGTGGCACCGGGCACGCTTTGCAGCGACTTCTCGATGCGGTTGACGATCTCGCGCTCCACCGAGTCTGGCGATGCGCCAGGGTAGGCGATGAAGACCTGGATGCCGGGCACTTCCACGTCCGGGTTCTGGTTGACCCGCAGCTTGCTCAGCGCCAGCAGCCCCAGGGCCATCAGCGCGATGATCAGAACAATGGTCGCCGTGGGGCGCTTGATACTGAAATCGGATAGAAACATGGTTATGACCCTTTGGCGGTCGAAGAGGCGGACGAGGCGGCCGCCGTCGGGGGTTTGACCGTCACCAGCTCAGCCGTCTGACCTTCCTTGAAGTTGGAACTGGGGCTGCGCAAGATGGTGTCGCCTTCCTTCAGACCGGTGCGGATTTCGATGTTGCCGGTGCGGGCGTCGCGCGCGCCCACCTGTAGCACGACCTGGTTCAGTGCGTTGTTGGTCACGCGCCAGACCGAGGTCTTGTCGCCGGCCTTCATCAGCACGGATTCGGGCAAGGTCAAGGTCTGCACGGTGCTGGACTCGATCGTGCCTTCGGCATAGAGGCCGGCCACCTTGGGTTGTGCGGAGGCATCGCTGAAGCTGACCAGCACTTCCACCTGGCGCGTCACGTCATTGGCGCTGGGGTCCACGCGGGTCACCTTGCCGCGGAATTCCTGCCCGGCATAGCCGTTGATGCGGAAACCCACCGCCTGCCCGACGCTGACTTGGCTGATCTTGTCGGCCGACACGCGGCCCGCAAAACGCATGCTGGTGGGGTCGATGACCTTGAGCAACTCCTTGCCGATGGATGCTGTGTCACCGGCGGACACCTTGCGGTCGCTGACCACACCGTCAAATGGGGCACGTACCACGGTACGCTCCAGCTGCTGGCGGGCCACCACGGTACGGGCATGGGAGGCCGACAGCTCGCTTTGCGCGCCATTGCGGCGCACCTCGGCATCGTCCAGCGCTTGCAGCGATGTCATGCCCGAGGCGCGTAGCGTCTTGAGGCGCTGGAAGTTGCGCTCCGCCTGGTCCAGCGATTGGGCCGCGTTACGCGCCGCATCTTCGGCCGAGCGCAGGTTGTCCTGTATCGAGGTCTGGTCCAGCCGGGCCAGCACATCACCCTTGCGCACCACATCGCCGTTTTCTTTCAACACCTGCAGCACCACGGCCGACACTTCGGCCCGCAGATCGGCCTTGCGCTCGGGTTGTATGGAACCGGTGACCACCGGGCCCGAGGCCAGCGCATTGGAGCGTATGGTCACAATGTCTTCAGGCGCGATCACCAGTTTGGCCGGGGCCGCGGCGGCATCTTTTTTGTCGCCTTTGCCGGGGAACTTGTCGCATGCCGTCAGGCTTGTGGCCAGCGCGGCAACGATGAGAAGGGGACGCAGCATAGAGAACTCTCCGTGTGGGAAAACTGACAGGGTGGGGTGATGGGCGACTGGGCACGAGGGGTGCTCAAGCCCACGATTATGGCGTCAACCGGTGCAATACGGATGGCACGGGTTGACGGTGTTTTGCATGGCTAGCGAGCGCTTACAACCTGCATATCCACGGCGTGGTGTTGGTGGAAAAGTGTATGGGCGTGGGGGTACATGAAGCCTCCTGTATAGATTGGGGCGAACTGTACCCAGCCCCAGCCCCAGCCGCACCTCTTTTGCGACTGAGCGCCTATGCATGCGACGATCTGCTGATTTGAGGGTGCGTGCTGCGGGGTTTTTGGCGGCAGATTTGGTTTAATGGACGGCTTGGGGCGCCACCCGTAGCACCTGTTCTCCAAAAGAGGCGGCAGTCTGCGCGGCCTGTGTGTGCCTCCCACAGTACCACTAAGGACACGATTGCATGAGACGACAACTCTATGTGGGCGCCTGCCTGGCGCTCAGTCTGGCCACTGCCTGGGCCCAACAGCCGCAAGACAGCATACTGCCCAACCCCAATTTGACGGCCGATGGTATTCCCGCCATCTCCAAGACCATTGCCGACAAGGTGGCGCTGTACACCGAGTTCCGCGGCCATGGTTTCGTCGGCTGGCACCCCACCGAGCGGTCCATGCTGGTGCGCCACCGCGAGGCCGGTGCCAATATTGCGCAGATCTATTGGCTCAAGTCACCGGGCGGCAAGCTGGAGAAACTCACGGATTTCCCGGATAGCGTGACGGCCGCTGCCTTCGAGCCGCGCGAGGGCAAGTACATCGTCTACAGCCGCGACACCGGTGGCAACGAGGCCACCCAGGTCTACCGCATGGACCTGGCGACCCGCCAATCCACGCTGCTGTCCAACCCCCAGGAACGCAGCGACTACACCTGGGCCCGCTCCGGCGAGCGCCTGCTGATCGGTGCCGTGCCGCTGGACAAGACCGCACAGGGCGGTAGCCGCAACCAGGTCACCACCCAGTTGACGCTGGTCGACCCCTTGAACCCCGAGACCAAGACCCGGCTGGCTGAATTACCCGGCGGTGGCTGGGGTAACTTCCGCTTCAGCCCGGATGACAGCCAGATCGCGGCCCAGCAGTTCCGCACACCCAATGACTCTGACGTCTTTTTGATTGATGCCAAGACCGGTGCGCGTGAAAAGATCCTGCCCAAGGATGGAGCCCCTGCCGCCGGCTACAGTGGATTTGAATGGAGCCAGGACAAGCAACGCCTGTTCCTCAGCACCAACCAGGGTGGTGAGTTTTCGGAATTGGCGGTGTACGACCTGCGTGACAAATCCTTGGCCGTGCTGTCCCACCACATTCCCTGGGATATCGAAAATTTCTCGCTGTCCGAAGACGGTAAGCGCCTGATGGCCGTGGCCAACAACAACGGTCGCGATGAAGTGCACCTGTTCGACGCGGCCACCGGCAAGGAACTGGCACGCCCCGATCTGCCGGCAGGCGCCATTGGCGGCGGCCTGTGGCACGCCACGCAGCGCAGCACGCTGGCCTACTCCTTGAATTCACCGCAAAGTCCCGGCGATGTCTACACGCTGGATGTTGCGACTGGAAAAACCGAGCGCTGGACCGTGGCCGGCACCGCGCCCGGCGTCAAGCCCGAAAGCTTTGTCAGCCCCGAACTGGTGCAGATCAAGAGCTTTGACGGCCTGGCCATCAGCGGTTGGCTGTTCCTGCCCGATGCCACCAAGTTCCCTGGCAAGCGGCCGGTGCTGGTCAGCTTCCACGGTGGTCCCGAAGGGCAGTCCACGGTGCGCTTCATGGGCCGCTACAACTATTTCCTGAACGAGCTGGGCGTGGCCGTGTTGTTGCCCAATGTGCGCGGCTCGGCCGGCTACGGCAAGACCTATCTGGATATGGACAACGGCTTCAAGCGCAAGGATTCCGTCAAGGACGGCGGCGCCTTCCTGGCCTGGGTTGGCCAGCACCCGCGGCTGGACGGCAAGCGCATCGCCATCACCGGCGGCAGCTACGGCGGCTATATGAGCCTGGCCACGGCGGTGGACTACAGCCCGCTGATACGCGGCGCCATCGACGTGGTGGGCATCAGCCATTTCGTGACCTTTTTGAACAACACCGAAAGCTACCGCCGTGACCTGCGCCGCGTGGAGTACGGCGACGAGCGCGACCCTGCCATGCGCGCCTTCCACGAAAAGATTGCTCCGCTGAACAACGCCGCATCCATCAAGGTGCCGCTGTTTGTCGTGCAGGGCAAGAACGATCCTCGCGTGCCCTATACCGAGGCGCAGCAGATCGTCGATGCCGTGCGCAAGAACGGTGTGCCGGTCTGGTACCTGTTGGCCGACAATGAGGGCCATGGCTTCAAGCGCAAGGCCAACGCCGATTTCGAGTTCTACGCCACCGTGCGCTTCCTGGAAACTACGCTGCTGGAGTAAAGCTGTCGCCCGTTTGCGGGCGGGCGTGCAGGCTACAGGTGCTCGGCCAGCGCCATGACCAGCGACACGGTCAGCATCGCCAGCGCGGTGGATACCGCCACGCTGGCAGTCACCAGTTCTTCGGCCACGTTGTAGCGCTGCGAGAACATGAACACATTGGCGCCAATGGGCAGGGAGGCCGTCACCACCATCACGGTCAGCGGCAGGCCGTGCAGGCCCATCAGCACACCCACCAGCGCCACCAAGGCCGGTAGCAGCAGGTTCTTCAACAGCGCCAAGCCAAACGCCCCCCTCAATTCATGGCCTATGCGTGCGCTGGCCAGTGTGGCGCCCACCAGCAACAAGGACATCGGCCCCATGGCCGTACCCAGCAGCTGCAAAGGTCGGTCCAGCACCGTGGGCATGACCAGGCCCGTTTGCGCGAACAGCAGACCCAGCATGATCGGCAGCGGCACGGGGTGCAAGATGCCACTCTTCAGTGCGTCCAGCACCGGGCGGTGCCATGCTGCTTTTCCGGTGGGCGTAGCGTGCTTTTGCACAGCCTGGCGGGCCTCTGCCAGCTCCAGCGCAATGGTGGCCAGCGTCAGCAGCACCAGGGCGTGCAGCGAGATGATGGTGAACAGGCTCACCATGCCGGCCTCGCCATAGGCCAGGCCGATCAGCGGCACGCCAATGGCCACCGTGTTGCTGAAGGTGGCTGCCAGTGCCAGCACCGTGGCGCGTTGGGTGGCGCGGCCCAGCACCAGCATCAGCAGGAACAGCGCAATGACGGCCGTGAAGTAGGACGCCACCGGCTTGTAGTCCAGTTGCTCCACATGCACGGTGCTCATGGTGCGGAACAGCAGGGCGGGCGTCAGCACCATGAAGACCAAACGCCCTAGGTCTTTTGTGGCCTCAGCCCTCATCCAGCCTGCGCGGCACGCTATAAAACCGATAGCAATCAACAGCACGACGGGGAGCAACGACGACAGGACGATGGATTGCATGGGGTGGGCGAGGAAAGCCCGATTTTCGCCCACCGCGGATGGCCGTTGAATAATCGGGGGATGCAAGCCCCCAGCACCGCCATTGTTCTGTGCACGCTGAACGCCAAATACATCCACGCCTCGCTGGGTCTGCGTTACCTGCTGGCCAATATGGGTGACCTGGCGGATCAGACCGCGTTGCGCGAGTTCACCATTGCCCGCAAGCCCCAGGAACTGGCGGACGAACTGCTGGCGCTGCAGCCTCGCGTCATCGGCTTTGGCGTGTACATCTGGAACGTGACCGAGACAACGGCCCTGGTGCGGCTGCTGAAGGCCGCGCGGCCCGACATCCGCATCGTGCTGGGCGGCCCCGAGGTCAGTCACGAATGGGCCGAGCAGGAGATTGTGCAGTTGTCCGACCACGTCATCACCGGCTGGGGCGACGTCAGCTTCCCCAAGCTGTGCCGCGCGCTGTTGTACGGGCCGCAGCCGCTGATGAAGGTGATTCCTGGCGAGCAGCCGGAACTGGACACCATTGCCCTGCCCTACATCCACTACACCGACGCCGACCTGGCGCACCGCCTGCTGTATGTCGAGGCCTCGCGCGGCTGCCCGTTCAAATGCGAGTTCTGTTTGAGTTCGCTGGACAAGACCGCCATCGCCTTTGACCTGGATGCCTTCCTGGCCGAGATGGATGCGCTGTACCGGCGCGGCGCGCGCAACTTCAAGTTTGTGGACCGCACGTTCAATTTGAAGATCGATGCCTCGGCCCGCATCCTGCAATTCTTTCTGGACCGCATGTGCGAGGAGTTGTTTGTGCACTTCGAGGTCATACCCGACCACTTGCCCGACAAGCTCAAGGTGCTGATGGCCCAATTCCCGCCCGGCGTGCTGCAGTTGGAGGTGGGTATACAGAGCTTCAACCCCGCGGTGCAACAACGCATCTCGCGCCGCCAGGACAACGCCAAGACCGAGGCCAATCTGCAGTGGTTGGTGCAGCAGTCGCCGGCGCATTTGCACACCGATCTGATCTTCGGCCTGCCGGGCGAAACCTGGGAGAGTTTTGCACAAGGCTTTGACCGCCTGCACGCGATACGTCCGCACGAGATCCAGCTCGGCCTCCTCAAGCGCCTGCGCGGTACGCCCATTGCGCGCCACACCCAAGAGCATGGCATGGTCTACGCAACAGAGCCGCCCTATGCGGTGCAGCAAACCGCGGTGCTGGATGCGGCCACCATACAACGCTTTGTGCGCCTGGCGCGCTACTGGGATCTGGTGGCCAACTCCGGGCGATTCCAGCAGACGCTGGATGCGCTCTTGCACGGCGACTCCGCATTTGCCGCCTTCGCCATTTGGAGCGACTGGCTGTGGCAGACCACGCACAAGACCCATGGTCTGACGCCCGAAGATTTGGTAGACGCACTGTTTGACTACCTGACCACACAGCGCGGCCTGCCGATGGAAGCCGTGCGCCAGATGCTGCTGGCCGACTACCAGCGCAGCGGAGCCCATGCCCGCCCGCGTTGCCTGCGCGATGTATTGCCACGCCCGCAGGCGCCGCAGCGCAGCATCCATGCCAAACAGCTGGCACTGCGCCAGGCCCAGCACGGGCGCGGTGCCTTCGTGGCATCCTGACGGCGTTGTTTTATCGCGCCTTGACCGCCGTGGTGCGGGCGCCCATACTGGCAGGCATATGGCTACCCCCACACGCTATCTGACTGCGCCGCTGCGCGATCTGGACGCGTGGACCCGCTACTTCCGTGATGCGCAAATCCCGGTATTGGCCAAGACGGCGCAGGCGCTGGAAGCTTTGCGGGCCGACGAAGACAATGTGGACGCCAGCATGCTGGGCGCCACCATCGAGTGCGATCCGTTGATGGCCATCAAGCTGCTTGCCCACGTGGCCAGCAAGCGCAGGGCCGACAACGCCACCGAGACAGAGAGCATCACCACGTCGCTGGTCATGACGGGTATCTCCCCCTTCTTCCGCGCCTTTGGCCCGCAGCCCACGGTGGAAGACCATTTGCACGACCAACCCCAGGCTTTGGAAGGTCTACGCGCCCTGTTGCGCCGCGCCGACCGTGCCGCACAGTTTGCCGCCGGCTTTGCGATCCACCGTGGCGACACCGATGCCGACGTGATCCGGCTGGCCGCCTTTTTGCACGACTTTGCCGAGATGCTGATGTGGTGCCATGCGCCCACGCTGCAATTGCGCATCGCGCAGGCCCAGCGCGCCGACCCCACGCTGCGCAGCGCCACCGTGCAGCGTGTCACGCTGAACATCGAGCTGGACGATCTGCGCCAGGCCTTGATGAAGTTGTGGCATCTGCCGGAGCTGCTGGTGCGCATCAGCGACGACCGCCATGCGGACACCGCCATCGTGCGCAATGTGGTGCTGGCCGTGCGCCTGGCGCGCCACACCATGCTGGGTTGGGACAACCCGGGGGTGCCGGACGATATGGATGAGATTGCGCACTTGTTGAATGTGGCGCCGGCGGTGGCGTTGGCTTATGCGCATCGGGTGGATGGGGCGGGTTAGTGGTTTCTGTAGCTTTGTTGAGGGTGTTTTGAACAGCCGAACATCCAAATAACCGAATAGCCGGACACCCCACTCTCCCCCCGCCCTCTCGCCCCCGTCGGGCGAGAGGGAGCCTTCAACAGCCGATTTTGCTTTTTGCGCTCCGGCTAAGGCATTACCGCAGTGAGGTTGCGTTACGGTTTTGGGCACTACGGTTTCGAACCTGCTGTCCTAGGGACCTCGTGCACTGTTGGTGCGGAGCCGCTGGCGCGCGCAGCGGCCAGTGTGGGAACCCCCACGCGGCAGCCGTTGACTCCAACCGCAGCGCTAGGGCCGCGGTACAACCAGCACGTAGCGCGCCGCACCGCTAGTAGCGCCGTAGCCGGCGCGCCGCCGCCAAATCGGCTGTTAAGGGCTCCCCTCGCCCGACGGGGGCGAGGGGCTGGGGGAGTGGGGTGTCCGGTTATTTGGTTGTTCGGCTGTTAAGGCTGTTCAAAGCAAGGAGCACTCCAGTCAGTACCTCAAGCAGCAAAACACCGTCAATCCACCACCTGCAGAAGCCGCAGCGTAGGCAGTCGCTTGGCGACAAATTCCGTAGCTTGGGTGCGCAATTCAGCCAGGTTGTCTTCGAGTGACTCCATGGGCACCCCATCACGCAACATACGCTGGCCCTGGGCCAGCAGCGTGTCCCAGGCAAAGCGGGCCAATACATCCACATCAGGTGCGGCGACGGGCGTCTTGCCTTCGCGCAAGGCCAGCAGGCACAGCAGGTGGATGCGGCCCAGCAGCACGCCGCCGCCGCTGACCGGGCTGGCAAGGTAGCCGACATCGGCGTTGTGGCGGGCCAAGCCCAGCACGTGGGTATTGAGTCGCTGGCACTGGGGTTTGGCCTGCGCAATCACGCTTTCATCTTGCACGGCCACCAGGTCGCCCTTGCCACACAACAGCAGCATGGCTTCTACCAGCTGGGCGAAATTGACGCTGGCCTTGTGGGGCCCGCGTTGCAGTCCATCCCACAAGTCGCCGATGCGGTGCGGCTGCAGGTCGGCCATGGCCGCCAGAATGGGCTCGTAGATGCCGGCGGTCAGCGCGGCCTCGCCCAGCGCAGACTTGACCTTGCGGGTCACATCGGCCGGGGGTATCAGCAGCACCATGCGTTGGTCGCACAGGGCTTGCTGCTGCGCCACCGTCGCCAGTCTGCGTGGGCCCTTGATCCAGTAGTCGCGGCGGAACTGCTGGTTGACCAAAAAGTCGCGCACCGTCTCACGGAACATGGCGTCGGGCTGCTCCTGCAGGAACGCATTTTGGGCCGGCGTGAGGTTCAGCGCCGGCAGGTGGTCCTGGTAGTGGGCCGAGCAGCCGTAGCTGAGCTTGGCCTGTGTCAGCCACTCCGCCATGCCGGTAAACGACATGGGCTGCCAGTGGCGGTTGAAGTATTCGTGGGCCAGGTAGTTACGGCCCATGCCGGCCATGGTCTTGAGCCGTGCCGCGATCTGGCTGTTGGCTTGCGCATAGCGGGGGTTGACCGCCATCAGCTTGTCGGCAAAGGCCAGCGCGCCATCGACACGGCTGGTGATGCCCTGGCCCGGCACGCCCATGACCTGGGCATGCTCGGCCAGCAGGTCGCGCATGGGCGCCATGGCTGCCCAGCCTGGTTGTGTGTTGTAGCTGACGTAGAGCACGCCGCCCACACGCAGCTTGCGCCGTACGAAGTCCACCAGCACGCTGCGGTTGGCATCCGATATCCAGCTCCAGATGCCGTGCAGGCCTATGAAGCTGAAGTCCGGCAGGTCGCTGCGCTGGCAAAAATCGGCAAAGGCCTCGTCGTACAGCCGCGTGCCATGGGCCTCGGCGCCGCTGGCCTGCGCCAGCTGCTGCGCAAAGCCGGCTTGTGTGGGGTTGAAGTCGGTCCCATACCAAGGCGTGGCCGAGGCTGCCGCATGCATGTTGACGCTGACGCCCTGGCCCATGCCCAACTCGCAGGCCGGGCCTTCAGTCAGCAGCTCGGGCGCGGCCCAGCCGGCATTGAGCAACGCTAACCGGGTGCGCAGCGGGTTGAGCTCGGCGTAGTAACCAAAGGTGTAGCCAATGTCGGTGACATAGCCTTCGTTCCAGTCAGACATGCAGTGCACCTTTCAAGAGTAGAGACCCCATCCGCGCCGGGCCACCCCAAGCGTCGGGGGCCATCAATGAACCAGTTGATTCAATTGGATGATGGGCATCAGCACGGCCAACACGATCAGCAGCACGATGATGCCCATGGCCACAATCAGCAGCGGCTCCAACAGCGTGGCCAGTTGCATCGCGCGGCGTTGCACCTCGGTGCTGAGCTGCTTGGCCGCGCGCTCCAGCATCGTGGGCAACTGGCCGGTCTGCTCGCCCAGGCGGGCAAACATGCCCAGCAGGCCGGGGAAGCGTTTCTTCTGCGCCAGCGCAGATGCCAAGGGCGCGCCTTCGCGCACCAGCACCAGAGCGTCCATGGCGTCGGTGCGCATCGCGCGGTTGGACAGGGTGTCGGCTGCGGCGTGCAAGGCCTTCAGGATGGGCACGCCGGCCGCC
This sequence comes from Rhodoferax sp. GW821-FHT07G04, assembly GCF_059418585.1. Lineage (NCBI taxonomy): Bacteria > Pseudomonadati > Pseudomonadota > Betaproteobacteria > Burkholderiales > Comamonadaceae > Rhodoferax > Rhodoferax sp. GW821-FHT07G04. Next base: position 1,952,067 of record NZ_JBWKQD010000001.1, on the reverse strand, counting down.
GCCAGCATGGACAGCGTGCCGGCAAAGCGCGCCGCGTTGTAGCCACGGCTCAACTTACCCAAAATAGGTAGAGTGAGCCACATGGCATCGAATTTTTCACGAAATCCGGCACTAGCCCACGCCAAACGGGCACCAATAGCTACCAAAACAATAGCGCCCAGTATCAGCCAACCCTGGTTGCGCACGAAATTGCCAAGGCCCAGCATGATCACCGTCAGCAAGGGCAGGGCCCGCTTGCTGCCGGCAAACACCTCGGCCACTTGGGGCACCACATAGCCCAGCAGAAACATCACGATGGTGATGGCCACCACCGTCACGATGGCGGGGTACAGCGCCGCGCCGATCAATTGGGATTTGAGCGCCTGGCTTTGCTCCAGGTCGTCGGCCAGGCGCTCCAGCACCAGGCCCAGGTTGCCGCTGTGTTCGCCGGCGCCGACCACCGCGCAGTAGGTGGGTGCGAACTCGCGCGGGTGCTGGGCCAGCGCTGTGGCAAAGGCCGTGCCGCCATTGACCTCGGCCCGGATGGCGGCCACCAAGTGGCGCTGGCGTTCGTCGTCGGCCTCGTCCGACAGGGCCGTCAGCGCCCGCTCCAGCGGCAGGCCCGAGGTCACCAGACCGGCGAGCTGGCGTGTCCAGATCGCCAGCGCCGTGGCGCTGAAGATGCGGGAAGACCACAACGTGGTGCCCTGCGCACCGTTGCCGCTCTGGCCGCCGGCCTGCGTGCCGGGCGCCACCGGCTCCACGGCCATGGGCACCAATGCCTGGGCGCGCAGCATGCCGCGTGCGGCCTTGGCGGTGTCGGCTTCAATCACGCCCTTGCGGGCACTGCCATTGGCATCGAGGGCTTCAAAGGAGTAGGCGGGCATGGGGTGTGATGTTAGCGGGTGCCGCATGCCCGGCGGCACCCCCAGCGCATGACCAGGCCATTTATTGCGTTTGCCCTGTCCCCTGCTCCGCCAGGAAGCTGCGCACCACAGCCAGGCTCTGCGCCAACTGGTCGTTGAACATGAAGTGTCCCGCGTCTGCGATTTCGACCAGGCTGGCGTGGCGGTAGTGGTGCAGGTGGCGGCGTTGCTGCTTGGCGCCGTCCAGCTGGTTGCAGGCGCCGGCGATGAACAGCGCTGCACCCTCAAAATTCTGCGCGCCCTGGCGGAAGTCCAGCTGCGCCGCAAAGGCGGGGTCGTCCATCATGCGGCCTATGGTGGCGTCGAAGTTGGGGCTGCCAAAGCGCCAGGCCTGCAGCGCGGGCAAGCGGCCCTCGCACAACTCTGAGGGCTGCTGCATCAAGGGCAAGGCCTGCAGCAGAAACCAGTCCTCACGGGCATAGGGGTCTCCCCCCGTGGGCACGAACCATTTGCCCAGCCAGGCGCTGCCCAAGCCCACGATCTGGCGCAACGACGGCCCGCCGCTGGACGTGAAGACATCTGCGGTGGACGCATCCAGAAAAGCGGGCTCGGCCATCACCAGCGCCTGCACTTTGTGAGGATGGGCGCTGGTGTAGGCCGAGGCCAGCATGGCGCCCCAGGAGTGGCCCAGCAGGTGGACTTTTCGGCCGTGGCCAAAGGCATCGACAAAGGCGTCGAGGTCATCCACAAAGGTCTGCACCGTGATGTCGGCCGCCGGCACCCGGGGCGACAGGCCGGTGCCGCGTTGGTCGTAGAACACCACCTGGTAGGCATCGGCCAATCCCTTCAGGCCCAGCAGGTAGCGGTAGTCCGCGCCGGGGCCGCCGTGCAACACAATGAGAACGGGCTTGCCGGGCTCGCCATGGTGCTCGGCATGGAAGGGGTAACCGCGCAGTTCCAGCCGTGGCAAAGAGGGGTCGTGTTCCACGGTGGGCGGCACACCCGATGGAAGCGCGCTGCACCCCACGAGGCCGAGCGCGAGCAAACACGCGGCCAGTACAGAGACAAAATACGGAGAGGTCCAGAAGGGTGTCATATTGCGTGTGCAGAGTGGGAGAGGAAGCCTGCATCTTTCCGTAGGCACAGCACCCGCGCGATAACATTTGATAACGGATTCCATGAAAAAGACGACTGCTGCCGGGGGCACGCCGACACCGAGCGATGCGACCACCATCTTGTCCATTGCCAACGCCATCGCACCGCTGGAGCCCGGTGTGGCCGATGCCTTGCTGGGCGCGATGCGCATCCAGGTGCTGCGGGCCGAGGAGCCGTTGCTGCAGCTGGGGCAGGAGGCGCGCCACGAGTACTTTGTGATCGCCGGTGTGCTGCGGTCCTGGGTGGGGGATGCAGCGGGGCGTGAGGTCACGCTGGACTTCAGCGTGGGGCCTGGCATTTTGTGGCCGGCCATTGTGCGTGCGTCGGGCGGGCGCTCCCGCATCCATTGCCATGCCCTGTCTGGTGTGCGGGTCGCCCGGTTCGAGGCGGACCTGCTGATCGACCTGATGCGCTCCGTAGCCAACGCGCAGTGCTGGGGCGATGCCGTGCTGCGCGCCGAGCTGATGCGCCGTGTGGACCGTGAGTGGGCGCTGGCGGCCTTGTCGGCCACGCAGCGGCTGGCGCAGTTTCGCCAACATTTCCCCGGCCTGGAGGGCAGTATTGCCCAGCACCACATCGCCAGCTACCTGGGCGTGACGCCGGTCAGCCTGAGCCGTTTGAAGGCCAAGGAACGCGTGCAGCCGCAGGCCCCTGGAGCAGGCTGCGCCTGACGGTGCAATCCCCGTGTAAACCCGTAGCTCGCCGGACCGCGTCATCCGGGAATACCAGCATGACAAGCCGATTGACGTGAACTACGATTCACTAATCGCACGATCGTGCTTTTTGATTTGGGCCTGCCGACACAAGCAGCGGGCACCGGGTCAGCCAGCGACAGCGCCCCCACCAAAGAGGTCGCACTGCCTTTTCAGATAGAGACGGATTCCCTTCAACCCTCGGGCCCTTGGCCCTAATGGAGCGTATTGTGAAAAAGACCTTGATGACCTGGTTGGGTGCCTGCTTGCTGGCCCTATCCCTCCTGCCCGCTTCCTCTTTCGCAGCGGGCTATACCCAGACCAAATACCCCATCGTGCTGGTGCACGGGCTGTTTGGCTTTGACAACATCGGACCGGTGGAATATTGGTACGGCATTCCTTCTGCACTGCGGGCCGACGGCGCCAAGGTCTATGTGACCCAGGTGTCTGCCGCCAACAGCACCGAGGTGCGCGGCGAGCAGTTGCTGACCCAGGTCAAGCAGATCCTGGCCGCCACCGGCGCTGCCAAGGTCAACCTGATCGGCCACAGCCATGGTGGCCCGACCATCCGTTATGTCGCATCGGTGCGCCCGGACCTGGTGGCATCGGCCACATCGGTGGGTGGTGTCAACAAGGGCTCTGCCGTGGCGGACGTGCTGCTGAAGGTCGCCCCTCCCGGATCGCTGTCCAACTCGGTCATCGTGTCCATTACCAACGGCCTGGCCACCGTCATCAACTTCCTGTCCGGCGGCAGTGGCCTGAGCCAGAACTCGCTGGCCGCAGCGAAGTCGCTGAGCACGGCCGGCTCGAACGCATTCAATGCAGCCCACCCCGAAGGCGTGCCCACCACCGCTTGCGGTGAAGGCGCCTATACGGCCCGTGGCGTGGCCTACTTTTCATGGAGCGGTGCCAAGGCCTATACCAACATCCTGGACCCGATCGACCCCGCGCTGGCCCTGACCTCGCTGGCCTTTGCCGGTGCCAAGAATGACGGCCTGGTGGCCAGCTGCTCTACCCACCTGGGCCGCGTCATCCGCGACGACTATGCGATGAACCACCTGGACGAAGTGAACCAGACCATTGGCCTGGTCAACATCTTCGAAACCAACCCCGTGACCATCTTCCGCCAGCACGCCAACCGCCTGCAGGGCATGGGCCTGTAAAGCGGCTGCAACAACAACGACCTTCACCACCACCGCACCGGTACTGCCATGCACCTGAGCCGCAATGCCCGGGTCATGGGCCTGGCCCTGATCAGCCTCGCGCTGGTGGGTGGTGGCCTGTTGGCCTGGTGGTGGCCGGGGTCGCAGGCTGCTAGCGTTCCGGCCGCGGTTGCCGTGGTCGGTCCGGTCAGCCGGACCGCGCCTTTTGTGCGCTCCATGCAAGACACGCTGCCCGACGGCGACTTGCTGGCGGTGTCCAAAGGGGCGGCCAGCGGGGCCTCTGGTGTGTTGGCCTATGGCGAACTCAAGCGCCTGTTTGACTACTACCTGAGCGCCGTCGGCGAGCAAAGCATAGAGACCATCACGCTGCAGATCCGCGGTGAGCTGGACCGCCGCCTGCCGCCCGAACAGGCCAAAAAGGCACAGCGCCTGCTGGGCCTCTACATTGAATTCAAGCGCGAGCTGGTCCGGCTCGAAAGCCAACCCCAACTCGCAGGCAATGGCCTGCAAGCCATACGCGGACGCTTCATGGCCATGCAGGACCTGCGCTCCCGCTACTTCAGCACCGAAGAGTCCGAGGGCATGTTCGGCTTTGACGACCGCTACGACATGGACGCCATCGCGCGGCTGGAGATCAGCCAAAACCCCGAGTTGAGTGCGGCCCAAAAGAAACAGCAACTGGCAGGGCTGGACGCCGCGCTACCCGAGGCTTTGCGCAAGGAGCGCGAGGCCACCAACCTGGTGGTGCGCCTGGAGCAGCAGGCCCAGGAACTGCGGGCCAAGGGTGGCAGCGAGGACGATGTTTACCGCATGCGCGCCAAGGAGCTGGACCCCCAAGCCGCAGCCCGCCTGGCGGATGTGGACCGTGAAGAGGCCGCGTGGAAGAGCCGCATTGCGCGCTACCAGGAAGAACGCGGCAAGCTGTTGCAATCCCAGGCGAATGCCAGTGCGTCAGAGCGCGAGGCCAGCTTGGCGCAATTGCAGCAGAGCTTGTTTAGCGAAGCCGAGCGGCCGCGGTTAAGGGCTTACGAATAGTCGACGGCAACTCGCCACCGGGCCGCCCCAAGGCGAGTTAGACCCCTCGGGGGGCAGCGACCGGCGCAGTGGCGGAGCGTGGGGGCCATACTTTTAGTGTGCGGGGGCCAAATGCTTGCCATGCGGCAGGCTGGGCAGGCGCTCAAACAACTGACGGCAGTAGCCGGTGATGCGTAAACACTTGTTGATTTCATCCACCGGCAGCGGGCCGGACACGACGACGATGTCATTGGCGCGGTCATAGTCGCCGGCTGCGCGCAGGCGCCGGCGGGTGTTGCTGGCCCAGGAGTGGATGCGTGAGGGATGGCCGTGTTCGTGCAGCTTGCCGGTGCGTGCGTCAAAGGCAATGGCCACCGTGTCGGTCATCAAGCGCAATTTGTGCTCGCCAGTGGCCTTGCTTTGCGGCGTGCTCAGGTCATACAAATGGTAGTTGCCTTGTTTGAGCTGGTATTGCAGGGATGACATGCGGTTTCCTCTAAGACCTATTGTGGGTCGCAGACCTTGAAACTAAAGCAAAAGAAGGCGCCGAAACACGGCGCAATTGCAACAGAGTGTGCGGGAGGGGGCAGCGACCCGCGCAGCGGTGGAGCGTGGGGACCACATCCAGATCAGTCCCTTGTCACCCGCACCAGCTCTTCGCGCGAGGTGATGCCCAGTTTGACCAAGCGCTCGCCGTCTTCGCGCATCAGCGTCATGCCGGTGGCCTGTGCCGTGGCTCGGATGTCGGCCTCGGCGGCCTGGTGGTGGATTTGCGCGCGGATGGCGTCATCCGTCACCAGCAATTCGAAAACACCGGTGCGGCCCTGGTAGCCGGTATGGCCGCATTCCGCGCAGCCGGCGCCCTTGCAGGTGGTGCACAGCTTGCGCAGCAGGCGCTGGGCCAGCACGCCTAGCAAAGAGGAACTCAACAGGAAGGGCTCTATGCCCATGTCCGTCAGACGCGTGACGGCGCTGGCCGCATCGTTGGTGTGCAGCGTGGCCAGCACCAGGTGGCCGGTCAGCGAGGCCTGGATGGCAATCTGCGCGGTTTCGAAATCACGGATTTCGCCGATCATGATGACGTCCGGGTCCTGGCGCAGGATGGCGCGCAGGGCCTTGGCAAAGTCCAGGTCGATCTTGGCATTGACCTGCGTCTGGCCGACGCCGGGCAACTCGTATTCGATGGGGTCTTCCACCGTCATGATGTTCTGGCGGCGGGTGTCGAGCTTTTGCAGCGCGGCGTACAGCGTGGTCGTCTTGCCCGAACCGGTGGGACCGGTCACCAAAATAATGCCGTGGGGCTGGGCCACGAGGTTTTCAAAGCGGGCCAGCACATCGCCCTGCATGCCCACCGATTCCAGGCTCAGCTTGCCGCCGCTCTTGTCCAAGAGGCGCAGCACGGCGCGCTCGCCATGGGCGCTGGGCAGCGTGCTGACGCGCACGTCCACGCCGCGCGTGCCGATGCGCAGCGAGATGCGACCATCCTGCGGCAGGCGCTTTTCGGCGATGTCCAGGTCGGCCATGATCTTCAGGCGCGAGATCAGCGCGGCATGTAGCGCGCGGTTGGGTTGCACCACGTCGCGCAGCGAGCCGTCGACGCGGAAACGCACGCTGGAGTGGCGCTCGTAGGGTTCGATGTGGATGTCGCTGGCACCATCGCGCGCGGCCTGGGTCAAGAGTGCATTGAGCATGCGGATGATGGGCGCGTCGTCGGAGGTTTCCAGCAAGTCTTCGATGGCCGGCAGGGCCTGCATCATGCGCGACAGGTCCACGTCGGCCTCGACCTCGCTGATGACGGTGGCGGCACTGGATTCGCTTTGGGCGTAAGCGGCGCTGATGCGCTGGCGCAGCAGCTCGGCGGCCTCGGTCTCTACCTGGGCCGCGCCAAACTTGCGCATGACCTCGGCCACGGCGCTTTGCGACTGGTCGCTGGCCAGGTCGTGCAGCCACAGTGTCAGGTTGCCGTCCTGCTCTTCCAGCAGCAGTTGGTGGCTGCGCGCAAAGGCGTAGGGCAGCGGGTATTGCACGGCGTGGGCCATGGTGCTCAGGGCTTGGTCGAAGGCACAACCAGCGGCGCAGTGGACGGCACCGGTGCGGGGGGCATCACAACGGCAGAATTGACCGGTACGGTGGCGTTGGCTGGTGGTTGCGTTTCTTGTTGGCCGCGGCGCATCTGCTCGTAGCGGTCCAGTGACAACGCGTCGGTTGCTGAGGCATCGCGCATCACCACGGGCCGCAGAAACACCATCAGGTTGGTTTTCTTGCGGCTGCGTGTCTCAGACTTGAACAAATTGCCCACCACCGGAAGGTCGCCCAGGAGGGGAACCTTGTCTTGGCTGCTGGAGTATTCGTCTTGTATCAAGCCGCCCAGTACCACGATGGAGCCGTCTTCCACCAGCACATTGGATTCGAAGGAGCGCTTGTTGGTGGTAGGGCCATTGGTCGCGTTGATGGTGCTGGCCTGTATCGTGGACACCTCCTGGTAGACCGTCAGCTTGACGGTGCCGTTCTCACTGATCTGCGGCTTGACCTTCAGCGTAATGCCGACGTCCTTGCGCTCGATGGTCTGGAAGGGATTGACCGAGCCCGAGGTCCCACCTGCGCCCGTGTTGGTGAACTGGCCGGTCACAAAGGGCACGTTCTGCGCAATGATGATCTTGGCTTCTTCGTTATCCAGTGTCAGCAAGTTTGGCGTTGACAAAACATTGCCATCACCATTGGCCTGCAGGTAGCGCGCCAGCAGGCCCAGTACATAGACACCGTTGACCTTGTTGGCGATAGCCAGGTTGCCGCCCGTGGCCAGGGTCGCACCGCCGCTCAATGCGTTGGTGGCAAGGCTGATGATGTTGGTACTTTTTCCCGTGCTGAAGTTGGTACCCAAGATGCCCACAGCGCCGTCGCCGGCCTGCCCCAGCGGACCCTGCCATTGGATGCCGAACTCGGCCGCCTTGTCGGCATTGACCTCGGCGATCAGGCTCTCCACATAGACCTGGGCGCGGCGCGCGTCCAGCTTGTCGATGACGGCGCGCAACTGGCGGTACTGCGGCTCGGGCGCTGTGATGATCAGCGAATTGGTGGACGCATCGGCCTGGATCTGCCCGCCGGTGGACGACTGGCTGGTCGCCGTGCTGCCGCTGCCGCCGGTGGTGGCCGCGCCAGGGGCCGCCGCCGTGGGCGTGCTGCTGGTGGCTGTGGTGGTACTGCGGGCCTCGCCCGAGATGGCGGCGCGCAGTGTGGCAGCCAGCTTGGTGGCTTCGGCGTTCTTCAGGTAGACCACGTAGATGTTGCCGGCGGCGTTTTGCGTGCCGGGTTGGTCCAGCTTGTCGATCAGCGACTTGGCCAGTGCCACGCGGGCCGGGTTGGCGGCGCGCAGTATCAGTGAATTGGAGCGGGGCTCGGCAATCAGCGTGGTCTTGAAGCTGCTGTCGGCCTGTGCGCCGGGTACGCCGGCCGTGCCGCCACTCGACTCCAGCAAACGCAGCACCAGCGGCGCCAGATCCACGGCAATCGCGTGTTTGAGGTTGATGACCTCCACGTCGGTGGCGTTGGATACGTCCATGGCCGCAATGATCTGGGCCATGCGGCGCAGGTTGTCGCCGTAGTCGGTGATGACCAGCGAGTTGTTGCCGGGGTTGACGTTGATGGTGTTGTTGGGGCTGATCAGCGGCCGCAGGATGGGCAGCAGGTTGTTGGCGTTCTCGAAGTTGAGCTTGAAGATCTGCGTGCTGATCTGGTTGCCGGCCACCAGGTTGTTGTCGAACACCGCACCGCCTTGTAGCTTGGCATCGGCCTCGGGGACGATCTTGTCCAGCCCTGCTGCGTCCACCACCGTGAAGCCCTGCAGGCGCAGCATGGCCAGGAACTGGGCATAGGCCTGGGCGGGCGTTACCGGCTTGTCGGTGGTCAGTGTGATCGTGCCCTTGACACGCGGGTCCACCACCACGTTGCGTCCGGTCAGCGTGGCCATGGTGCGGGCCACGGCGTCGATCTCGGCGTTGGTGAAGTTCAGCGTGATGGGGTCGCCGCGCTTGGCGGGGGCGGCTGCCGCGGCCGCAGGGGCTGGTTGGGCCAGGGCGCTCAAAGAAAATAGGCCGCTAGCCCCCACCAATAGTGCGTAAGCAGCTATCAAAGCGATAGCGATTGGTTTGCGTTGCAAGTTCACTGTATTCATGTGCTGTGGCCTCACTTTAGCCCACGGTGATGATGGAGCGCGCGCCGTCGCGCCGCCCCAGAATGTTCAGAAGATTGGACAGAGCCTCGACCCGCTCGGGCACCGCGCTGGCCACGCCATTGAAGCGCAGGCGTTGGTTCACCCATTCGCCTTGGCCGCTGAGCTGCAGGCTGCCTTCCAGCGTGCTGAGCGCCAGGCTGGGCGAGGGGCCGCCCTGCAGCAGGATACGGTAGCTGCCCATGGGCGACAGCGTGGACAGGCGCGAGGAGATGTTTAGCGCATCCAGTTGCACCCGCCCCGTTTGGACGATGCCGGTGGGAGCCCACTCCACCGAAAAGTCTTGGGTGCTGGCGCTGAGCTGGCCCTGGGCTTGTACCGTATTCCACGGCGTGCCCAGGCCGGCCAACAGGCTGGCCGGCCACTGCGATTGGCTGTCTTGCAGCACGATGCGCAGGCCCTTCCAGCCCACGACCGTGGCGCGCAGGCTCAGGGGTTGGGGGGTGCAGCAGTCAGCCGTAATCTGCAGCGAGAGACCGGCCCACATGGGGCGTATACGCCACGACACCCGGCCGGGGAGGGCCACGGCCTGGGTGCTGCCCTGTCCGCCGGACAGCACCAGTTGCGAGGTGCCGGACCAGATGCTGCCTTGGGCGCCGACCAGTTGCAGTTGTTGGCCGCTGGCCTGGCCCAGCGCTGCCGTCAACCAACGTGCGGGTGCAAACACCGTGGTGGCCAGCACGCCACCCAGCAGCACGCCAGCAATGGCCCAGCGCCAGGGGGGCGAGGCTTGGTGTTGCGGCAAACCGGATGTGCGTGCCATGGGTGGTGTTCAGCGTTGCGGCAGGCTCATGACCAGCGTGCCGCTCCAGGTGGCGCCGGTGGCCGTGGTGTTGCGTGTCAGGCGGGCCTCCAGCGGGACCGAGCGGGCGTTTAGCCGCACCTGGGTCAGCCACAGGGCCAGGGCGTCCGCACCGGCGGCCTGCAGCGTGACGGTGGCGCGGTCGGCGGCCACATTGACCTGGGCTGTGGTCGCCAGGGTTTGCTTGGTGGCCAGGTTCAGTGCGCGCAGGGCTTCGTCATAGGCCACGGGTGCCTGGCGCTGCAGCGCGGCGGCCTGGTTTTGCATGGACTGCATGTGTTGCAGTTGTGCATCCAGCGCGGCGGCCTGGGCCGGGGCGGTGCGCAGGGTTTGCAGCGCGGGCGCCAAGAGCAGTTGCCATAGCAGGGCCAGCACGATCAGCACCAGCGCGCCTAGCAGGAAATTGCGCTCCCGCGGTGCCAACTGGCTCCAGCGGGCTTGCAGAGGGCCTAGCATGCCAGCGCCGTTTGCTTTGCCGTTCATGGCCGGCGCTCCTGTTGTTTCAATACCAGGCGGTCGCCCTCTTGCTGGGCGCTGTAGCCTTGGGCCTGCAGGCGGGTGATGGCCGTGGCGAGGGTGGGTGCTGCGGGGTCTGCGAGTTTGAGTCGCAGCTCGCCTGCTGCAAATTCGATAGCGGTAGGTGCAGCAATCTCGGGGGCTAGCGCCTGAAATGTTCCAAGCATGGTCTCCAGGTCGCCGCTGGCGGCGGCGCCGCTTTGGCGCTGCAGGTCGGCCAGTGCGCGGGCCATTTGCAGGGGGGCGTCCACGACCACGCGCACATCGGGGAAGGTGATGGTCAGCGTCTCGCGCACGGCGGTGCGCTTGTCGGCCAGCGCGGCCTGTTCTTTCCAAGCCCAGGCCTGCAGGCCGATGAGATTGACCAGCACGATGGCCGCCGCGGCCCAGCGTGCCGGCTTCCAGCGCGGGGACTGCCACAGCGCGCCGACCCAAGCCGCTAACTGCTTGCGCGTGCGCGTGCCGCGGGTGCGCAGCAGGTCGAACTGGGCCAGGTCCCAGTCGGACTGGGCGGCGGCCATGGCGCGCTGCGCCGGGGTCTGCAGGCTGACACGGCCCGTGAAATGCTGTTCGGCAATGGCGGCCACGGCGGGCTCGGCCAGGACCGCGGGGGGCGGCTCGTCGCCGAGTGTCAGCAGGGCCACGCCGGTGTGGGTCAGGGGTAGCACGACCACGCCTTGCGGACTGCTACAGACCAACTGGGCTTGCTCGGCGGTGCCCAGAGCGTTCAGGCGCACGGTGTCGGGGCCAGCGTCGGCATTGGTGGTGGGGGCCAGCTCGGGCACGATGCGTGCGACGGGTCGGCCGGTTTGCTCCAGCATAGCCAACCAGGCATGCAGCCAGGCCCGGTCGCAGGCGGCCACCCAATTGGGTCCGTCGGCCTGGGTCTGTGGCTGGATTGCGAAATGCAATTGGGCGGGTTCGTCCAGCAGTTGGTCTTCCAGCAGGCCGTCGAGCACGGTGCGCAGGCGCGGTGCGTGGTTGCCGTCCTGGAAGATGCCGCGCTCCAGCGTGCCCTTGGGGAACTCCACACGGTGCCAAGACAACTGGGTTGCGGGTACGACCACCACCACTTCGGCATCGGGCGTCTGCGGCAGCAGGTTGGGTGGCGCGTCCAGGTGGCGCTTGGCGGTGCTGCCATCCTCGGTCCATACCGTGCTGCACGGCGTGCTGGCCGTGGGCGGGGTGCTGGGGAGGGTGATGATCAGTGAGGACATGCCGGTTTTTGAAGCTGCGCCATTGTAGGGGTGCGTTGTGTCCCGTTTTTGGGCTGGCCGCTAGGGTTTACGAGGCTCCGCCGCGGTCGCGCCACAGGGTTTTGACGTTGATGCCGTCGCGTTGCACGACCGAGCGTTCGTCCACCGTGGTCTGGTCCAAGCGCAAGCGGCCCAGGACCTCGAAAAAGCGCGAGCCCACGCTGTGCTGGTTTTCGTTCAGGTCACCCGCCACATCGGGCACCACCTTGCCGGCGTCGCTGAGCGTGCGGAAGTGGGCGAACTGGCGGGTGGTGACCAGGCGCTCGGCCTGGGCCATGTCCAAGCCGGGGATTACCGCGAACAGCACTGGGGCGCTGGCCGTGTTCAGGTTGACTGGCGTGCGCAGGGGTAGCAGCGTGATGAAGGGCCGCAGGATGGCCAGACTGCGCGGTGACAGGCCCAGCCACACCAGTTGCCCCACGCGCTGCGGCATCAGCGGTGCCAGGCGGGAGGAGCCGTTGTCGGGGCTGGCGTCTTGCGCAAAGCGCAGGTTTTCTATCAATGCGGCCAACTCGGTGCGGGGCAGGCCCAGCTTCTCGAACAGCTTGGCGAAGGCGCGCACCGTGGGTTCGGAGGGTTTGCCGTTCTCGACCAGGTTGAGCACGTTCATGCGCCCTTGTAGGTCGGTGATGTAGCCTGACAAAAAGGCCTGGGAGGCGGCGTCGTTGGTATCGGCAACATCAGTGGCCACGCCTTTTTCGGCGGCCAGAAAGGTGGATAAGCGAGCCTCTTCCAGCGGCACGGCCCAGGGTTCGCCCAGGTAGTCCACCGCACCGGAGCGGGCGTCTTCGCGCAGGATCAGGCGAGCCCAGTCCAGTGCGCCGGTCAGCACCCACAACGATTGCACGCGGGCGCGTTCGGCGGTTTCTACCTCCACACTGCGCCACTGCTGCCATAGCGTGGCCGCGGCCAAGGTGGCCACCAGGGCCACGGTCAGCATGGCCATCAGCAGGGCTGCGCCGGCCTGGCGTGCGCGAGCCGTCATGGCTTGCCCCCCCCCAGCGTGATGCGGGCCCAGTCGCGGGTCAGGGTGCCGGCAAAGGCTTCGTTGGGTGGCAGGGTCAGCACCAGGCGTACCCCGTCCGGTAGCACCGCTTCGGTCGGCGTGGCGGTGCTGCCGGAGCCCGGTGTGGGGGGCGGTGGTGGCGGGATCGCGGCGTCGCTGGACAAAGGGTTGGTCCAGGCATCGGCGCGAAAGTAAAACACCTTCCACTGGTCCAGTGCGGCGACCCGCACCTCCAGCTTCTTGTCTTCTTCGCTGGCGTTTTGCGCCCACTGGGCGGCGCGGGCCCAGGTGGCTTGCAACTCACCCCGCACCTTCACGGGCGGCGACTGCCAGCGCAGCCACTGGCCCACGCCATCGATATCGCGCCGCGCCCAAGCCACGACGAGCAGGCCATCACCCGAATTCGCACTGCTGCGCCGCAGCACGCGCAGTGCGCGGCCATCCCAATCCAGGGCCGGGGTATTGGGTACTTGCACGATGGCGTCGAGATCGGCCACCCATTGCGACAGACCGGCTTGCAGACTGAGCACGGCGTCGGAGCGCTGCTGCAACTGGGTTTGCGCCCGTGACATGCCATCCAGCCCGCGCCAGCTCAGACCGGCCATCAGCGCGAGGATGCCGATGGCGACCAGCAGCTCAATCAGCGTGAAGCCGTGCATGCGTGTGGAGGCCAAAATCCGCGCCGGGCCGCCCCAAGCGGATTTAGCCCCCCTGGGGGGCAGCGTAGTAGGCGCAGCGACAAGCGTGGGGGCCATATCAGTACCGTCCCACCACGGTAGACAGCGTCAGTAGAGGGGTGTCACGTTCTGCCACATGGGCTTCGACGCGCAGGAAATTGGGGTTCGGTGTGGGCCGCACCGATAGGGTCACCGCCTGGCTATGGCCCGCTTGCTCACAAGCCGTCGTGTTATCGCCCACAGCCGGCATTTGCTTGGACAGGCGCACGGCGACCAGCGCGTTTTCGGCGCACAGTTGGGCCAGCAACAGGTCGGACTGTCGTTCGGCATTGCGGCCCAGCGCCCCTGTGGAGCGCACGCCGGCGGCCAGAGCAATGGCCACGATGGCCAGTGCGACCAGGATCTCTACCAAGGTGAAACCAAGGGAGGCCCGCTGCAAGGGGGCTCGCAGACTCATGGGGTCTCAGCGTCCGCCAGCACTTTGAACGGGCGTACGCCGTCGGTGGCGATGCTCAGGCTGCGTGTGGGTTGGGACAGCGAGGCCAGGCGTATGCGCTGTGGGCCGATGATGGGTTCAGGCCCCAACACCACCACGGCTTGGGTGTTGGTTGCCACGATGTCGGGACTCAGCCACTGTGAAGGCAAGGCCGTATTGGGCAAGCCTTCGAATGCAAAGCCGTTGGGCGTGGCGTGCCAGGTCACGGTGTTGGCGGTCATGCGCGACAGGGCGCGGGCTGACTCCAGTAGTGCGGACAGGCGCTGGGCTTCGCGTTCCAATTGGGTTTGAGAAGAGTCTCGCATCGCTAGGCCCACCCCCGCTGTGGCCAATGCCATGATGGCCACGACGACCAGTAGCTCTAGCAGAGTGAAGCCTCTGGAAGGGGCGGCACTTGGGTGCCTCGAGCGGCGTGCTATGCGGCCTTCTGATGGGAGGCTAGTCCCAGCTGCCGATGTCCGCATTCTTACCCTCGCCGCCCGGTTGGCCATCTGCGCCGAAGGAGAAGACATCGACCTCGGCTCGCACGCCCGGGTTCATGTACTGGTAGGGCCGCCCCCAGGGGTCATTGGGCAGCTTCTCCACGTAGTGCTTCCAGTTGGTGGGGACGGGACCCTCCGTGGGTTTGGTCAGCAGCGCCTGCAAGCCCTGGGCGGAGGTGGGGTAGCGCTGGTTGTCCAGCTTGTAGAGCTTGAGCGCCTGCATCAGGTGGTTGACGTCGGTCTTGGCGGCGGTGGCGCGCGCGTCGTCGGCACGGTCCAGTACGCTGGGGACGATGAGCGCAGCCAGCACACCAATGATCAACACCACCACCATCAATTCGATGAGGGTGAAGCCTGCATGGCGTTTGCTACGTCGGCGCGAAAGCCGGGCCAGGAGAGAGGGGTGTTTGGCGGGTTGGGGATTCATGGTCGGGTCAATCATAATCGCGCAATGCAAACAAACGCTTTACTGCAAGTGTGGGGGTCTCGGCTGGCAACGCTGCTGCTGGCCGCATTGGCGGCGCTCAGCGCCACCTATTGGGCGCTGAAGAGCACGCATGCCAACAGTGTATCGACCGCGATTCCGGCTTCCGGTTTTTCCGCCCTGGACCCTATGGCCCTGGCTCGCGCGCTAGGCGGTGGTGGCGTGGTGGCGCCTGTGGGGGGGCCACCTGCAGCTGCCAGCACCGCCTATGCCTTGGTGGGTGTTCTGGCCGATAGCGTGCATGGCGGGGCAGCCCTGATTGCGGTGGACGGCAAGCCTGCCAAACCCTACCGCGTGGGGGCTGCAGTAGATACCAACCTGGTGGTGCAATCGGTCACGGGTCGCCGTGCCGTGCTGGCCACCAGCATGGATGGTCCGGCGCAGATGACGCTGGAAATGCCGCCGCTCAGCAAGTGATGGGGCCTCGCGTGCGACGGCTTGCCGCGCCGCCGCGGCACGACACATTGGACGCCTTGCGTGGGGCGGCCGTGCTGTGGATGACGGCCTTTCACTTCTGCTTTGACCTCAACCATTTCGGCGTCATCCACGAAGATTTTTACCGCGATCCGCGGTGGACGGTGCAGCGCACCTGCATCCTGAGTCTGTTCTTGTTGTGCGCCGGAATGGGCCAGGCGGTCGCCGTGCATGCCGGGCAAAGCTGGCAGCGCTTCTGGAAACGCTGGGCACAAATCGCAGCCTGCGCCGCGGCTGTCAGTCTGGGCTCGGCTTTGATGTTTCCCAATAGCTGGATCTACTTCGGCGTGTTGCACGGTATGGCCGTGATGCTGCTGGTGTGCCGGGCGACGGCGTCATGGGGGCGCTGGTTGTGGCCCGCCGGGCTGCTCATGGTCTTGCTGGGCGTGAATGCACCGCAGGTTCATGCGGTGTTGCCGTTTGCCGAGGCCTGGGACCTCAAGGCGCTGAATTGGCTGGGGTTGATCAGCCACAAGCCCATCACAGAAGACTATGTGCCGATACTGCCTTGGCTGGGCGTGATGTGGTGGGGTATGGCTGCTGGCCAATGGGCATTGGCGCGGGGGTGGTTGGCGCGTGCGGACCAGAAGGGCCTCGCATTGCCTTTGGCGCCCTTGTCTTGGTTAGGGCGTTGGAGTTTGAGTTGGTACATGGCCCACCAGCCCGTGCTGATAGGGCTGCTGACACTAGTGGGCTTTTTGCGTTAGCCGGGCCTGTTTCAGTCCCAATCGCCTGGGACTAATAGCTTCGACCCTTGGTCACCGTTTCACGGGTGATCTTCCAGGCGCCCTGTACGCTTTCCAACGCCAAGGTCTTGTTGACCGAGTCCTTGTAGTTGGCGGAGCCGTACTCTTGCGAGAACCCGACCTCGGCCGCCTTGGCGTTGCAGCGCAGTGTGCTCAACTTGCCGATCGTGATCTGGATATCGCCCTGCTTGCTGATGCGGCTGGTGCGCATAGCTTCCCACTGCTTGCGGTCCATGGCATTGCCGGGCACAAAATTGCTGGAATAGGCCCCCAGGTAGCCAGCGACGTCTTTGCGGTTCCAGGCCTTCAACCACGTTTCCACCGCTTGCGGCAGTTGCGCGCAGTCAGCGACGGGGGCGGGTGCCGGAGGTACCACAGGAGCAGACGTTGTGGCCACGGGCTTGACCGGGTCTGCCGGCAGGGAGGCGGGACGCGAACTGAAAGTGCGATCCAGCGTGGAGGCGACGGGCACGGCGTTACTGCATTGCATCAGCCCGTCTTCGTCTTCCGTATTTCCCGATGGGTCGGGGATGTCCCGGGCCAGGGTTTGCAGTTTCAATGTGCTTAGCAGGGACCCCGAGGCTGCCAATACCCGTATTGACGACAGTTGCAAGTCGTATTCGGCGTTGGCCAGGGCACGGCGGGCCTGGTACAACTCGTTCTCGGTATCCAGCAAGTCCAGCAGCGAGCGCTGGCCGATATCGAATTGCTGCTGGTAGGCTTGGCGGGCTTTGGATGTCGACAGCTCGTGCTGACTCAACAGCTTGATCTGCGCAGCCAAGCGCTGGGAGTCGTTGAACGCGATTTCACCGGTTTGCCATACGTCTCGGCAGGCCTTGTCACGCAGATCGAAGGCGCTGCCGAGCTTGGCGACATATTGGTTTACGCGGGCTTTGTCCGCCCCACCACGGTACAGGTTGTAGCTCAGGACCACTTCCAATGCGCTATCGCGGTAGTCGCCGGTCACGCCGTTCTGGTTGGTCTCCACACTTTGGCGTGCACGCAGCTCGATGGTCGGCGCATACGCGGAGCGGCGCACGTTTCCATCCGAGCGGAAGCCGCGGATGGTGGCGACAGCGGCTAGAAAGTCGGGGTTGGTGCGTATGGCATCTGCCATGAATCCGGCGCCAGCCTTTACGAAGGCACCCATGGGTTCGACCGCGGCCAGGTTGGTTGAGGGTAGGTCCCCCACCAAGCGTTGGTAGCGGGCGGACACGTCGTGCAGGTTGCTGGACTCGGTCAGCCAGTTGGATTCGGCCAAGGCCATGCGTCCAGCCGCCTGCTCGAGGTCGACCTTGCGGCCTACGCCCGCATTCACTTTTTGGCTCAGGCGGTCGTGCACCTCCTGGTGGGTGGTGAAGTTGTCGGCGGCGAGTTGGACCAGATCACGGTAGCGCAGCACATCCAGGTAGGCACGGGCCACTTCCAGTGCGGTCTGGTCGCTGACAGACAAAAGTTCGAAATATGCGGTCTGCTGTGCGTAGCTCAGGCGGCGGGTTTCATGCAGCGTGGCAAAGCCATCGAACAGGGTCTGGCGCAATTGCAACGAAGCCCGATTGCCGTTGTAACCCTGCGTCGATGCCAGCGACGGGGTTTTGGTTTCGTAGGCCCCGCCGGCGATCTCCAGATCCACGCGGGGCAACCAGCCACCTTGGGCTGCCTGGCGCTCGGCCTTGGCGGCCTCCAGATTGTGGAAGCGCAATTTGACTTCCGGATTTTGCAGGATGGCCCGTTCGACCGCGTCCTTCAAGTTGCCAGGCGAAGGCTCGGCGTTGGCCCAAGGGCTGATGCCCGCGGTGGCAAGCAGGACGGCGTAGCTGATGCGGGTGAGCTTGTTCATACTGATTGAATTCTTCCTGCAAGGGTTGGGCGGCTTGGACGGCACCTGCCCACCGACAGACTGTGCTAGTGTTCGGCGAGTATAGATAGTGCGGCATTCTGCTAGGAAATTGCGAGCACTGCAGCAAGTGTGGGCGCGGGCGTTTTAAAAATGGGATCTTGTGTGAAAAAATACACAAAATGTTACAACTTTATTTTGACAGATTCCCAGGCGGCGTCTTGGGTGGCAGGTCGCTTACCCGTGCCCCGGGCCTTGGGTAGGCGCCGTCACTAGCCAGTCTGCTCCATGGACCTGACGGATTCTTTACCGTGCTGAAAAGCCCGCCAACTGCACGCAGATACTGTGCGACCGCAGGGGCGTGGCTCGTTCTATTGGGGGCGGTTTGGCTGGGGCAGGCCGCCTACGGCGGAGCGGACTTTGAGAAATTGCTGGCCAGTCTTGCCCAACGCTGGGGCGCGGGGCCTACTGCCAAATTCAATGCCTGGCAAAACCTGATCGTCAGCAACAAGGCGGCGGGCGATGTGGACCGGCTCAAGCGCACCAACGACTTCTTCAATCGGCAAATCACGTTTGGGGACGATGCCACAGTCTGGGGCCAGGAAGACTATTGGGCTACTCCGCTGGAAACCTTGGGCAAAGGTGCTGGAGACTGTGAAGACTTTGTCATAGCCAAGTACTTTACGTTGAAGGAGATGGGCGTGGAGTCCAGCAAGTTACGGCTCATCTATGTGCGGGCCAAGACAGGCTCGACGGACAGCACGGCCTTGCAGGCGCACATGGTGCTGGCCTATTACGCCAAACCCGAGGCAGAGCCCATGGTGTTGGACAACCTGATTGGCGACATACGTCCGGCATCGCGTCGGCCGGATCTGGTGCCCGTCTTCAGCTTTAACAGCGAAGGCATTTTCACCGGGGTCTCGGGCAAGGATGCGACGCCGGCTGCTGGAACGGGGCGTTTGTCGCGGTGGGAAGATTTGTTGAAGCGTGCACGCGCCGAGGGCTTTGAGTAGCCTCGCCGGAGCACAGGAAAGGAAGTTGAAAATGTCAATGTTTCGCCAACTATGGCTTACCATCATCGCCAGCACGCTGATGGCCTTGGCTGGGAGCTTGCTGGTCTCCATGTTGAGTGCCCGTGCCTATCTGGAGTCGCAGCTGTCCATCAAGAACACGGACAACGCAACAGCCTTGGCGCTGTCCCTGAGCCAGAGCAGTCCAGACGACGTGATGATCGACCTGGTCGTGTCCTCGCTGTTTGATGGGGGACACTATGAGCTCGTACGTGTAACCAATCCCCAGGGCAAGACGATGTCGGAGCGCGTGGGGTCGGATACCGATCTGGGTGCGCCGACCTGGTTTGTGCAATTGCTACCTATCCAGGCGCAGGCCGGACAGGCGCAAATCTCCAGCGGCTGGAAGCAAATGGGTACCGTTACGCTGGTGAGCCAAAGCCGCTTTGCGTATGCGGCGCTGTGGAAGAGTGCCAAGGAAATGGCGCTGGCCCTGCTGCTTGCGGGCTTGGCCGGTGGTTATATGGCGACGCTGGTATTGCGCCGCTTGCGGCGCCCTTTGAATGCTGTTATTGACCAAGCCCAGGCCATCACGGAACGCCGTTTTGTGACTATGGAAGAGCCGGCGGTGCCGGAGCTGAAGAAGTTGGCCAACGCGATGAATGTGACGGTGGCGCGGCTAAAGACCATGTTTGATGACGAGGCCAAGCGGCTGGAAGGTGTACGCCGCGAAGCCAACTGCGACACCCTGACGGGGCTCGCCAACCGCAGCAATTTCATGTCCCGTTTGCGTGACACGGTGCATGCAGAGCACTCGGCGGGGGGCACAGTGTTCATCGCCCGCGTTGCCAATCTGGCGACGGTCAACCAGGCGCTGGGCCGCAAGGATACCGACGAGCTTCTGCGCGCCTTTGGCCGTGGGCTCACGTCGGTCTGCGAGCGCTACCCGGAGGCACTGGCCGCGCGGCTGAATGGTGCCGACTTTGCGATGTTGGTGCCGGCCCTGTCTTCGCCACAAGAGGTGGCGGAAGAATTGTTCCAGGCACTGACCAGCGAGGCCGCTGCCTATTTGCCCGATCGCCCGAGCACCTGGCTGGGCTGCGGCCATTTCCCGCCCGGGGTTGAAATGGACACCATCTTGGCCCAGGTGGACATGGCCTTGGCGGCCGTGGAAGCAGCAGGCGCTAGTGGCTTGAAAGTCGTGGACCTGCACGCCGGAGAGGATACGCCCAAGAGCACCGAGGAGTGGTCCAAACTGATCCAACGTGCACTGAGCCAAAAGTGGGTACGTCTGGTGTCCTTCCCGGTGATGACGTTGGATGGACAACTGGTGCACCGTGAGTGTCCGCTGCGCCTGATGTTCGATGAGCAAGGCGAGTGGCAGCCAGCGGGTAAATTCTTGCCGGTGGCCGAGCGGTTGAAGCTGACGCCGCAGCTGGACTTGGCTGCCGTAGCCCTGGGGTTGGACGAACTGGAAGCCAAACCCCAGTTGACGGGTCTTGCCATCAACCTATCGGCCAGCTCCATCTACCTGCCCGAGTTTCGCGCCGACTTGCAGAAGTTGCTGCGTCGGCGCGCGGGTACGCAGCGCCTGTGGCTGGAGGTGGCGGAGTCGGGTGCGCTGTCCCATTTCGATGCGTTCAAGGCTCTGTGTGCCGACTTGCGCGGCGTGGGTTGCAAGCTGGGCCTGGAACACTTCGGGCGCCAGTTCAGTGAAATCGGACGCCTGCACGACCTGGGGCTGGACTATTTGAAAGTCGACGGCAGCTTTGTGCGCGGGCTGGACGGCAATGCGGGCAACCAGGCCTTCTTGAAGGGACTGTCCACGATAGCTCACAGCATCGGCTTGAAAGTTATCGCCGAGGGCGTTACCAATGGGGCCGATCTCCAAGCGCTTGGACCGTTGGGTTTTGATGGCGCTACCGGACCTGCCGTGAACGAGCCCTCCCCTTAAGCGGGTCAATTCAGTCCGATCTACAGAAAGCATCTCGGCGAAGGCTCCGCGGGAACGCGGGGCCTTGTTTGAGATTACGGGGGCGTGCCGCTGCCAGCCTTCAACAGTTCGGCAGCAATCGTGATGCTGACCGAGCCCGAAGCCGTGCCACCGTGGCCATCACTGATGGTGTAGCTGAATGAGGCGTCTCCCACGTAGTCCTTGGTGGGCGTGAACACAACGTTGTTGCCGACCAGTGAGACCGTTCCATGGGTTGCGTCGAGCACTGAGCTGATGGTCAAGGGATCACTGTCAGGATCGGTGTCGTTGCTCAGCAGCGTGGTCGTGGCGATGACGACCGGCGAGTTGGCCGTGCCGGTGACGGAATCGGCCACTGCGACCGGTGCATGGTTTGCTGCCGCGACCGTCAGATCGACGGTAGTCGTGGATGTTCCCCCGTGGCCATCGCTGATGGTGTAGTTGAACGAAGCCGCACCGGTGTAACCGGCGGTTGGCGTGAACACGACATCTGATCCGACTTGGGCAACCGTGCCGTGGGTTGCGTTTTGCACCGAGAACAAGGTGAGCGGATCGCCGTCAGGGTCGCTGTCATTGATCAACAGGGTGCTACCCGCAATCGTGACCGGCGTATCCACGGTGGTCGTTGCCGTGTCATGCACGGCCGTCGGGCCATGGTTGATGTTGATGGTCAGCGTCGAGGTGTCGGTGCTGGTGCCATCCGACAGGGAGTAAGTGGCAACGGGCACTGCGCCGGTGTAGCCCTTGTTTGCGGTAAACGAGTAGCTTCCGTCCGCACTGATCTGCAGGGTGCCAACGCCGGAGATGGTGGCGGTCTGTCCTGCATTGAAAACGGTATTGTCTCCAGCCACCACAAACGTGGTGACGTGTACGGTGCCGTCCACGCTGCTGGTGCCCGTCAGAACGCTGCCCTGCAACAAGCTTGCTCCGGTGTCGAGGGTGACGGTCTCGTTCTTGTCAGTGAATCCATCGGTCACCGGTGTAACGGTGATCGACAGCGTGGACGTATCGCTGTTGGAGCCGTCATTCATCGTGTAGGTGACCACGGGAACAGATCCGTTGTAGTTGGCGTTCGGTGTGAACGTGTAGGAGCCGTTTGCATTGATCAACAAGCTGCCGACGCCAGCGATGGTGGCGGAGTGGCCCGCCACATAGACGGTGCTGTCGCCTGCGACCTGGAAAGTCGTGACGGAAACCGTTCCGTTGCTGCTGGTGGTTCCGGTCAGCACGCTTCCGTTGAGCACGGAATCCTCTGCCATGCTCACCACTTCGTTGGCGTCCGTGAACGGGCTGCCGGACGATGCGGGTGTGGTCGCCACGCTCATTGACTGGCTCGCCATCAAAGCGAAGGTTGCAGGTGATGTGCCATTGATCGTGATGTCTATGGTTGCAGTGTCGTAACCACCTTGGCCATCACGAATCTTGTAGGTGAAAATGTCGTGGCCGGTCTGGCCGGTGACCAAGGCAGTCGTGTTGGCATTGGAATTGTCCAGTGTGTAGGTATAGCTGCCGTTGGCGGCAATCTGCAAGCTGCCATAGCGACCCGTCACCGTGACCGGAGACGCCAGTGCCGTAGTGCCAGCTGGAATAGTGCCTACGCCGGCCACCAAGTCGGTCACCTGGAGTACTGCGCCGGCGTTGGGGTCGGTGTCGGTCACATTGCCAGATCCGCCAGTGATGGCTTGGCCGGTAAGTGTTGTCGTTGCGGAGCCTTCGAGCAGAGCGGTTGTTGGCGTGTCGTTCTTTGCGTCCGGCGCCGTGTTGACACCGGTATCCACGAGATCCGTCATAGTCACGCCCTTGGACATGATTTCCAAAGTTAGTGTTCCGGACTTGGTGGCCGCACTGCCGTTGGAGGACTCTGTCGCGGTTGCCACTACGCCGAGTGAGAACGTACCCACTTGCGAAGCCGGCAGCAAGATGTGCGCACTTGCCAAATCTGCCTGGCTGATAGTCACGGATCCAGCCGTGGGGGTGATACCCGTCGGGTTGGATGAGGTCGTAATGACCGCCCCGGCGGGGATTCCTGAGAATGTGATGGTCAGAGCTTCTGATCCGTCGGTGTCGTTCAAGCTGGCCGTAACGTATTGGGCCAAGGCAATGTCGGTTTGCGTTCCGCCGACGGCATTGCCTTGGATAGCGCCCTGCGCAAAGCGTAAATTGATGTCATCGACCATTGCTCCGCGACCGGCGTTGAGGAAGTTGGTGGCATCGGTGATGATACGAATCGTATCGGAGCCCGTGCCCACAAAACTCAAGTGCAGGTTCTGCCAATCGAGTGCTGTCTGACCACTTGTCGACGCATAGGTACCAATGGTGACGCCATTGACGGTAATTTTGATAGCCGTGTACGTGGTGTCAAATCCAAGCCGGCCAGCGTAATCCAAGGACAATTCATACACTTGTCCAACTTGAGTGACTACTGTGCGTTCTATACCCAGAGTTTGTGGATTCGTCGTCGTGCTGGCATTGTTGAGTTCGAGGAACGTGGTGCCGTCGCCGGTTGCAGCGTTAAATGAAACCAGGTTGCCCGCCTGGTTAGTCATTTGGTCACCGGTGGTCCAGGTCTCGAAACGGTCCATGCCATTGGTGCCGTTCGTATCGGGCGTCGTGGGCACTCCGCCTGTTGTGCCGGTGGGGTAGAGCAAATTCCAACCATCAAAGGTGGGGCCAGCCACGGGCTGCGACGTGGTATCACTATTGGGAGCCGATTCCCATCCGGTATTGAACACCTGGCCGGAGGCGTTGGTGACCGTCAAATTCGGCGTGTCAGCGACTGCAACGACCGTGATATTGACTGCCGCTGTAGAGGTGCCTCCATTGCCATCGCTGATGGTGTAGGTAAAGGATGCCGGGCCGCTGTAGTTGGTGTCGGGCGTGAACGTGATGTTGCCACCGGACAAGGATACCGTTCCGTGCGTTGCGCCCTGCACGGATGTGACACTGAGGGTGTTGTTTTCGACATCCGTATCGTTGGCCAATAGGCTGGCTGTTGTGAATACCGTTGGTGTGTCTTCGTTGATGGTCTTGGTATCGTTGACAGCCACAGGAGCATCGTTGACCGGGGTCACTGTAATGGCCAAGGTAGACGTATCGTTGCTGGATCCATCCGTCATCGTATATGTGACCACGGGTACTGTACCGTTGTAGTTCGCAGCCGGCACGAAAGTGTAAGAACCATTGGCCAAAATGGTCAGGCTGCCGACACCGGCGATCACGGTGGGCGTGGCGCCGGCCGTATGAACCGTCGCATCACCGGCTACCAGATAGGAAACAACGGTAACAGGGCCATCCACGCTGCTGGTGCCGGTAAGCACGCTGCCAGCCAAGGTAGTGTCTTCGGCTACGCTGACTGTTTCGTTGGCATCTGTGAAAGGATCGTCAACCGGATTGATCGTCAAGTTGACCGTAGCGGTGGATGTTCCGCCGTGTCCATCGCTGATGGTGTAGGTGAAGGAGGCCGGTCCGTTGTAGTTGGCGGTGGGCGTAAACACGACGTTGCCACCTACCAGTGACACAGTCCCATTGGTGGCTCCTTGCACGGAGGTCACGCTCAAGGTGTCGCCGTCGGGGTCGGAGTCGTTGCTCAAGAGTGTCGTCAGGGGAATGGAAATAGCCTGGTCTTCATTGCCCGTTGCACTGTCATTGACGGCTACCGGTCCATCGTTAGTACCGGTGACGGTGATGGTCAGCGTGGTGGAGGACGTCAGGCCAGCGGTATCGCGCACCGTGTAGGTGAAGACATCG
>NZ_JBWKQD010000001.1:1925447-1927366 GCF_059418585.1 Rhodoferax sp. GW821-FHT07G04 | reverse complement strand
GTGCCGGCGGTGGCGTTGCCCACGCCACCGGCCTCCACGGCCGTGGTCGTATCGACCACCCCGATGGGCGCGTCGTTGACCGGGGTGACGGTCAGGGTCAGCGTGGATGTAGTCGTGGCCGTGCCATCGGACAGCGTGTAGGTGGCAACGGGCACGGCGCCGTTGTAGTTCGCCGCTGGGGTGAACGTGTAGGAGCCGTTGCTGTTGATCACCAGCGTGCCCACACCGGCCAGCGTGGCCGTGGAGCCGGCGGCATAGGTGGTGCCACTGACGACGAACTGGGTGACGGAGAGTACGGCGCCGGTATCGGGGTCGGTGTCATTGGTCAGCACATTGCCGCTGACTGGCGTGTCCTCGGGCGTGGAGCCCACATCGGCCACAGCCACGGGAGCGTCATTGGTACCGGTGACGGTGATGGTCAGCGTGGTGGAGGACGTCAGGCCAGCGGTATCGCGCACCGTGTAGGTGAAGACATCGTTGGCGGTGGCGCCTGCGGCGAGCTTGTCGGCGGCGGCGGTATTGGCGCTGTAGGAGTAGGAGCCGTCGGCATTGAGCGTCAGCGTGCCATAGGTACCCAGCAGAGCCGAGCCCACGGTGCCGGTGGTGGCGCCAAAGGAGATGGCCGAGACCGTCTTGGTGTCACCGCTGTCCACATCGGTATCGTTGGCCAGCACGCCGGTGGCGGCGGTGGTGGTCAGCGTGGCATTCTCGTTGACGGCACCGGTATCGACGGTGGCCACCGGGGCGTCATTGGCGCCCTGGATGGTGACCGTCAGCGTGGTGCTGGAGGTTGCACCTGCAGCATCGCGCACCGTGTAGGTGAAAGTATCGGTCAGCGTATTGGCGCTGGTGCGCAGCGCCTGCACGGCGGCCAGGTTGTTGTTGACCGTGTAGGTGTAGGAACCATCGGCATTGAGCGCCAGCGTGCCGTAGCTGCCGCTGGTGTTGCCACCCACCGTGCCGGCGGCCGCGCCGGTGACGGCCGAGACCGTCTTGGTATCGCCTGCATCGACATCGGTGTCGTTGGTCAGCACATTGCCCGAGGGGTTGGTGCCGGCGGTGGCGTTGCCCACGCCACCGGCCTCCACGGCCGTGGTCGTATCGACCACCCCGATGGGCGCGTCGTTCGTTCCGTTGATAGTGATACTGAGGACGGCGGTGGTGGTGTCACCGTCGCCATCGGTCAGGGTATAGGTATAGCTGTCGGTCAGCGTCTGGCCGTTTTTGAGGGCATTGACAGCAGGGTTAGCGTTGTTCAGCGTATAGGTGTAAGTGCCGTTGGCGTTCAAGACCAGCGAGCCATAAGTCAGCGTCGGACTAGCAGCGGTGACAGGATTGGCGTTGGTGTCTGCCCCTACGGTGTCGTTAGCGAGTACGCTGCCGGTGACTGTGTTGGGTGTCGCATCCTCGGTGATGGATGCAATGTTGGCCACTGCGGTGGGTGTGCTGTCGACGATCTGCACGGTCAGCGTGCCGGTATTGGTGGCACCGCCAAGGTCCGTGACACCTAGCGCAATAGCGTCGGTGCTTTCGGTGGCTGCCGGCTGGTTCAGCGCGGCCTTCAAAACGTAGCTGTAGCTCAGCGCGCCGGTACCTGCATTAAAGCCGGTCAGGGTTAACGTGCCCTCGCCTGTATCAACAGCAATAGGCGTGCTTCCCAGAGTGCTTAGCTGGGCTGCGGTTATGGTTGTGCTCTCAATCTTGATACTGGCCAGACCACCTGGGGCAGTGACTGTGATGGTGCCCGTGGTCGTCTCGGAGGTGTCGGCCACGCTGATGAGACCAATCTCATTGACAGTGGCTTGTCCTGTCGCATCTGTGCCATTGCCGTCAAGGGGAACAATGGTGGGCACACCATCGGTGGCGCCATTGATGGTGATGTTCAGGGTGGCGGTGGTGGTGGAGCCATCGCCATCGGT